>DNPI01000226.1:18885-19051 GCA_003501525.1 Planctomycetota bacterium | reverse complement strand
CTGATTTGATTAAGCGGTTGCGGACTATTGAGATGCTCAAGAGTTCTCCGAACAATCCGGCTTGGGTCATTCTCGATGTGGTGCCTGTAATTCCACCCGAATTGCGTCCACTGGTTCGGTTGGATAGTGGGAATTTTGCTAGTTCTGATTTGAATGATTTGTATCG
>DNPI01000226.1:18349-18572 GCA_003501525.1 Planctomycetota bacterium | reverse complement strand
TTCTGATTTGAATGATTTGTATCGACGTCTAATTAATCGTAACAATCGACTCAAACGTCTCATTGAACTCAATGCGCCCGAAGTAATAATCAGGAATGAGAAGCGCATGCTTCAGCAGTCTGTTGATGCGCTGTTTGACAATGGTCGGTGCAAGCGGCCAGTACTCAGTACCAGTAACCAGCCGCTCAAATCTTTGACGGACATGATTAAGGGTAAGCAGGGT
>DNPI01000226.1:17874-18036 GCA_003501525.1 Planctomycetota bacterium | reverse complement strand
AAGGGTAAGCAGGGTCGCTTCCGCCTGAATCTCTTGGGTAAGCGGGTGGACTATAGCGCTCGTTCTGTCATTGTTGTAGGTCCAGAACTCAAGTTGCATCAATGTGGACTGCCAAAGGTGATAGCGCTAGAACTGTTTCAGCCTTTTATTATTCGGCGACTC
>DNPI01000226.1:0-17641 GCA_003501525.1 Planctomycetota bacterium | reverse complement strand
AGTAATTGTTGTTGGACCAAATTTGAAATTGCATCAATGTGGATTGCCAAAGGTTATAGCGTTAGAACTTTTCCAGCCTTTTATTATTCGGCGACTCAAAGAATTGCGCCTTGCTGAAACGATTAAGGCGGCGAAGAAAATGCTTGAGCGTCGTGAAGAGCACGTTTGGGACATTCTGGAAGAGGTTATTCAGAACCATCCTGTTTTACTCAACCGCGCTCCTACTTTGCACAGAATGGGAATTCAGGCTTTTGAGCCGGTACTTATTGAAGGTAACGCAATCAAGATCCATCCGCTGGTGTGCCAGGGTTACAACGCTGATTTTGATGGGGATCAAATGGCCGTCCATCTGCCTTTGAGTTTCGAAGCTCAGGTTGAAGCTTCGACTCTCATGCTGAGTACAAACAATGTGTTTAGCCCACAGAGTGGTAATCCAATTATCTCGCCTCACCAAGATATTATTCTTGGACTCTTTTATCTAACGGCAGACAAAGGAGAGGGCCTGAACGAATGGGTTGAAAATCGCCCTATGAAGGCGATTTATGGTTCTCTCGAGGAGCTGCATCTTGCTTATGCACATGGGCACATCGAGACACATTCTCAAGTGAGAGTCGGTTTGCCGGCTGGTTCGAGAGTCGGCGAAGAGCACGGTGCGGAACTGCTGACTTTCGAATCAAGTGGTTCGATTGTTACGACACCTGGACGTGCCATTGTGAATGACTTTTTGCCCGAAGGCATGCCGTATTACAACTATCCGCTCGACAAGAAAGCCATTCAATCTCTGATCCATGATTGCCATGATTTCTGTGGGCGGCCGGCCACCCTCCAGCTGCTGGATGATTTGAAGGCTCTTGGATTTAAAGGTGCGACGAGATCGGGCTTGTCTTTCGCAAAGGATGACATGCTCGTCCCAGAAGCCAAGTGGGATATTATCGATGCAACTCAAAAGAAAGTTGACAAGGCTCAGAGTGAATCGGAAGCCGGGAAAATTACAGAGCAGGTGCGCTATTCACGTGTCCTTGACCTGTGGACGACGGCGCGGGATCAAGTCTCTGACGAACTGATTAGAGAGCTTAAGGAGGAACGTCGTGATGGGCGGCCTTATCTGAATCCGGTTTATGTAATGGCGAACTCTGGAGCCCGAGGCGGCGTTGATCAAATTCGCCAGCTTTCAGGAATGCGAGGGCTAATGGCTAAGCCTAGTGGCGAAATTATTGAAACGCCTATCCGTGCTAATTTCCGTGAAGGCTTGCATGTTTTGGAATATTTTTCGTCTACACACGGTGCTCGAAAAGGATTAGCCGATACGGCGCTTAAGACCGCTGACTCCGGTTATCTAACGAGGAAGTTGGCGGATGTTGCGCAGAACGTAGTAGTGAATTTCGATGATTGTGGAACACCATCTGGGATTGCCAAGGAAGCGGTTTATAACGGAGAGAAGCTTATTCGCTCGTTGAGCCAAACTATTCGGGGGCGGGTTGCTCGTGACACCATTCGTGACCGTATTACTGATAAGCTTATCGTGAAAGACGGGCAATTGATTACACCGGAAATCGCAAAAGCGATTGAAGGTTTGGGCTACACCAAGATTCGAGTCAGGAGTCCTTTGAATTGTGAAGCCGGCAATGGCGTGTGCGCGCGCTGCTACGGGGAAGACCTTTCTCGCGGGCAGATGGTGGAACAGGGCTTAGCGGTTGGCATTATTGCTGCGCAAAGTATTGGTGAGCCGGGCACTCAGCTGACAATGAGAACTTTCCATATTGGCGGGACAGCGAGCCACGAGCAAGCGAGTTCTGCACAGAAAGCTAATCGAGCAGGTGTGGTCGAATACCACGAACTTCGCGTGACGGAAAATCAATCTGGTGAGACAGTCGCTCTCTCCAGAAACGGCGATCTCATTGTTAAGGATAGTAAAGGCCGTGAGCTTGACCGCTATGGTGTCCCGGTGGGGTCTCAGTTATTGATTAAAAATGGCGCGAAAGTAAAGAAGGGAACTGTGCTTTGTGAATGGGATCCTCATTCTTTACCTCTCCTCGCTGAGCATGATGGAAAAGCTCGTTTCGAAGATGTTGTTGAAGGTAAAACTATGACAGTCGAATTGGATGAGAAAACCGGAGTGAAGCGGGCCAAAATTATTGAGTCTAGGGGTGATTTGCATCCTCAACTGCTTATCGAAGGCAAGGGAGGAGAAGTTCTCCATTATGTAACATTGCCAGAAAACGCCTACCTTGAGATCAAGGATGGTCAGAAGATTAAAGCTGGTGACGAGTTGGCGAAGTCACCGAGGAAAGCCGGGACCACGGCGGATATCACAGGCGGCTTGCCTCGCGTTACGGAACTCTTTGAGGCTCGTACGCCTAAAGATCCAGCGATTATGAGCAAGGTTGATGGCATTGTCGAGCTTGGTGACAAAAGAAGGGGTAAGCGAATAATTTTGGTTAAGCACCCTGATATGGAAGAGCCCGTTGAGCATCCAGTCCCTCAGTCGAAGCATCTCCTGAAGCATACCGGTGATAAGGTTAAGGCCGGGGAGTCTCTTGTCGATGGAGCCCAACCTCCGCATGAAATACTTGCCATTAAGGGTGAGGAGGCCGTTCAGGCTTATCTGGTGGATCAGATTCAACAGGTTTACCGGAATCAGGGAGTGACTATCGACGACAAGCACATTGAGGTTATTGTTTCTCAGATGATGCGGAAGGTGCAGGTTGCACTACCTGGCGAATCAGAGTTTTTGCCTAATTCTTTAATGGATAGGCATATGTTTAGGAAAGAGCGGGAAAAGATTGCCAGTGAAGGCAAAGATGCTCCTACTGCTGATCCCGTGATTATGGGCATTACAAAAGCTTCTGTTCAGTCGGAATCTTTTATTTCAGCGGCGTCTTTCCAGGAAACGACCAAGGTGCTGACTGAAGCGAGTCTCCGTGGAAAAGTCGATGACCTCTTGGGACTAAAAGAAAATGTGATTCTCGGCAACTTGATTCCAGCTGGAACGGGTTTCCGCGGTTTAGCGGATCACCAAGTTAAGAAGAATGTTGATTTCTCCCAGTTCGAAGAATTGGGCGATGCACTAGCGGAATCCTCAGGAGGTTCTACTGCTTGATTTTCCTTTGGCCTTGACCGGTTGGGCTCTGGGGGTAGACTCTTGGGCCCTAAATCGTGCTTCGTGGCCGGTAAAAGGGACTTACACAACTCATGCCAACTATTAATCAACTTGTTCGCAAGGGGCGCAAGCCCATGCGAAAGAAATCTAAGAGCCCTGTGCTTGAGAGTTGCCCGCAAAAGCGGGGTGTTTGCGTGCAGGTCAAGACAATGACTCCTAAAAAGCCGAACTCTGCCCTGAGGAAGGTGGCGCGTGTTCGATTAAGCAATGGGAAAGAGGTTACGGCGTATATTGGAGGTGAAGGGCACAATTTGCAAGAGCACTCGATAGTTCTTGTGCGAGGTGGTCGAGTTAGAGATCTCCCGGGAGTGCGATATCACGTAGTTCGCGGAACTCTCGACTGTGCTGGCGTGGATGATCGTACCCAGGGTCGTTCTAAATATGGAACACGGAGGGGACGCTGATATGCCACGCAGTTACCGGTCAACCGCTCGCTTCTTGAAGCCGGACCCTCGTTTTGGCTCGAAGTTGGCGATGAAATTTATTAATCAGCTCATGACCGGTGGGAAGAAGTCTGTCGCTATGAAAGCATTTTACGAGGCTTGCGATCAAGCGGCTGAACGTTTGTCAGACGTCCCAGCTGAAGAAGTGTTTAGTAAAGCTTTGGAAAATGTTCGCCCCTCTGTTGAAGTGAGGAGTAAGCGAGTTGGTGGTTCCAATTATCAAGTTCCACGAGAAGTTGACCCCAAGCGGAGTCAGGCTCTTGCCATTCGATGGATTGTTGATAATGCGCGTAAGCGAAAAGGGATGCCCATTGCAAAAAGGTTAGCTGGCGAATTTGTCGACGCATGCAATAACACCGGTGCTTCTGTCCAATGGAAAGACAACGTTCACCGGATGGCTGAGGCGAATAAGGCGTTTAGTCACTTCTCCTGGTAGTAAGGGTTTTTCTCTCGATGGGTTGGTAGGCTCGCGAGCAAGGCTATCCTTGTTTTCCTTTATGCGGATTTCGACCATTTTGCTGCGCTTGGGGAGGGAATCTTCCAAGAAATGTAGCTTGACTCCTTTGCGTAGTCGCGACGATCTCCCTCTAATTTGGAAGAAGCACCTGCCTGGTCGGCGAGTGGACATGGGGGAGGTGACGCTTTTGCACCCCGAAGGGCGTCCTCTGTCTATGCAAGATGATTGTCGACCTCTGTTGATTGTTGATAGCTCTTGGCGACATCTACCTAGTGTTCTGGCAGAAGTTGACGGGACATTGCATAGGCGGGCTCTGCCGGAATCTCTCCAGACGGCTTATCCACGTAAATCTTCTCTTTTTGAGGATCCGAGTAATGGTCTTGCGAGCGTGGAAGCCCTTCACGCGGCTATTTGCTTGTTAGGTGACCGAGATGATTCGCTTTTAGTGGGTTATCGGTGGGCAGAATTGTGGCTGGAAAGTAATCGGGAAATCCTAGATCTCGCAAAGACCTAAATCATCGCAAACTATTCAGGGAGAAGGATTTCCGCGTTTGCAGTTGACCGATAGCGTTTAACGCCTAGAATGCGTGGCCCAATTTCGGGACCTAGCCCCGGCAAATCCGAACCAGAAGCGTTTTTTTTCGCTTCGGATAGACGAACCGGGGCTCGAATTGTGTCCAAACATGGCGAATCGCATCCAAATCCGGCTAGAGGCTTACGACCACGAAGCTATTGATCAGGCTACTGAGTCAATTATGGAGGCTGCGCGTCTTACCGGCGTTGCTGTTTCGGGACCTATCCCTCTCCCTACCAGGATTGAGAAATACACGGTCCTTCGGTCGCCTCATGTTAATAAGAAAGCAAGGGAACAGTTCGAGATTCGTACCCATAAGAGGCTTTTGTATCTCCTTGAGCCTACTCCCCAAACCGTGGATGCTCTTAATCGCCTAGTGCTATCTGCTGGTGTTGATGTCCGCATAAAAATCTGATTCAGATAGATACCAGAGATGAAGTTTTTGCTTGCTCGGAAAAAGGGGATGACACAAATCTTTCGTGAGAACGGAACAGTAGTCCCGGTCACCGTTCTTGAGGCTGGGCCTTGCACTGTTACAGGGCTAAGAACTCCTGATACGGATAGCTATTCAGCAGTTCAGGTTGGCTTCGTGCCGGCGAAGGCTAAGCACGTGAAAAAGCCGCAGCGGGTTGCAGCGGAAAAATCAGGAGTTGGCATATTTCGCAGACTCAAAGAATTCAGGGTCACTGACACTGCTCCATGGGAAGTCGGACAGGAAATCAAAGCTGATATTTTTGAGCAAGGAGATGTTGTCGACATTGTTGGCATCAGCAAGGGCAGAGGATTTGCAGGGACGATCAAAGCCCATAATTTCGCTCGAGGGAGCGAAACGCACGGTTGCATGAACGTTAGGCGGCCCGGTTCTATTGGAGCATGTGCTTATCCCGGTAGGGTTTTTAAAGGTACTCGTATGGCTAAGCATTTCGGTGCGGTGCGCCGCACGGTGAAGAACCTCACGGTTGAAGGTGTAGATTCTGACAAGAACCTGATTCTTGTGAGGGGAGGCATACCAGGTCCTCCTGAAGGTTTCATTGAAATTTGTACGGCTAAGACCGGAGCCAACTAGTCCTTATGGAAACGTCCATACCTGTTTTCGATGCTTCTGGTGGTGCTGTTTCCGAGCGTGCTTTTGATGCTGATTTAGGCGATTCAATGCTCTTCCGAACGATGAAAGATGCTGTGGTTCAGTACCAAGCGAATAGCAGGGTGGGCTCGGCTCACACAAAAGTACGTTCTGAGCTGGCTGGCCATAAGAAGAAACCTTGGCGCCAAAAGAAAACGGGGAGAGCGCGGCATGGCGATAGGCGGAGCCCTTTGTGGGTCGGTGGGGCGACAGTTTTCGGCCCTCGCAATGCGCGTCGTTGGCATTATCGCCTTCCTCGCAAGCAACGCCTTGCAGCTCTTCGCAGTGCTTTAGCTGGCAAACTTCAAGATGGAGAGGTGAAGGAGATAAAGGGCCTGTCCATGGAATCGCCTTCCGCTAAAACTGTCCGGCCGTTGCTGTCAGAGTGTGCTCCTCATGGAACCTCTCTGATTCTTTTGGCTTCCCGCGATGAGGCTATTTGGAAATCTTTTCGTAATTTCCCACGAATCTCTGTGCGGACTGCGGACGAGGTGAATGCTTATGACCTTTTGGCTTCTAAGTGGGTTTTGGCCCAGGAAGGGGCTTTGGATGTTGTCCTTGAACGAGTGGGAGGTAAAAAAGGATGAGCAATCCTGCCTACAAGATTCTTTTGCGACCAGTGCTTACAGAGAAATCTACTGCTGAAACAGAAAGATCCAATACCTACCGCTTTGAAGTTGCGTCTACATCAAATCGAATTGAAATAGGCCGAGCCGTCGAGCACATTTTTAGTGTTGAAGTAGAAAAAGTGCGAACTTTGATTCGCGGAGGTAAAGCTCGTCGACGTGGTCGCCATGCGTATCGAACACCCAGTCGAAAGATTGCAGTAGTGCAGCTGAAGGAGGGGCAGAAAATAGACCTTATCTAGGTTTTTTAGTGTTATGGGAATTAAGACTTATGCTCCTACTTCACCAGGCCGGCGTGGCGGTTCGGTGTTGGATAGGGCGGAAATCACCCGCCAGAAGCCTGAGAAGAGCCTTCTCGAACCGATTAAGAAAACCGGTGGCCGGAATAATTACGGACGCATTACGTCACGGCATCGTGGTGGTGGACATAAGCGTCGCTACCGTGTCATTGATTTCAAAAGAATCAAGGATGGGGTTCCTGCGACGGTAGCCCATATCGAGTACGACCCGAATCGTTCGGCTAGGATTGCTCTGCTCCATTATGCAGACGGCGAAAAAAGCTACATTGTTTGGCCGAAGGGACTTAGCCAAGGCGACATCGTCAGCTCCGGTGCTGATGCTGAACCTAAAGTTGGTTGTGCTATGGAACTGAAAGATATTCCTATAGGCATGACGATTCATAATGTGGAGTTGCGACCAGGACAGGGAGCGAAGATGGTTCGCAGTGCTGGATCCTCTGCTCGTCTCGCCGCTCGGGAAGGCGATTACGCTTTTCTTGCTCTTCCCAGTGGAGAGCTTCGTCGAGTGCATATCACCTGCCGCGCTTCAATTGGTGAAGTTGGCAATGCTGACCACCAGAATGTAAAGCTGGGCAAGGCTGGTAGAAGTCGCCATATGGGGCGTCGACCACATGTGCGCGGTGTCGCTATGTACCCTGCTGCGCATCCACACGGTGGTGGCGAAGGGCGGACAAAAGGTAAGCACCCTGTTTCGCCTTGGGGCAAGCCAGCTAAGGGTCAGAAAACACGTAACCGTCGTAAGACTTCCAATTCGTTTATTGTCCGGCGTCGCCGGAAGGGCAAATAAGTATGGGACGCAGCATTCGTAAGGGCCCCTGGGTTGATCCGCGAGTTCACCGGAAGGTGGAGAAAGCTTTAGCTGAAGGAAGTAAAGATCCCATCAAGACGTGGGCTCGTGCTTCTACGATTCTCCCAGACTATGTTGGGATGACTTTTATGGTTCATAATGGCAAAACTTTTTGGAAAGTTTTCATTACCGAAGACATGGTTGGGCATCGTCTCGGTGAATTCTCCCCAACGCGGACTTTCCGCGGTCACTCTAAGCAAGCGTAAAGATGGAATTCAGAGCTTCTCATCGATATGCCCACATTTCAGCAAAGAAGGCTCGGCCTTCCGCTAACTTGATTCGGGGATTATCAGCTACGCGTGCTCTAGACCTTTTGGGCTCTCACCCTGCTCGGGGTTCTTCCTTGTTTCTCAAGGTTCTTCGCTCTGCAATAGCAAATGCAGCGCAAAATGAAGCGATAGATGTGAATAATCTTGTTGTTTCCGATGCTCGTGTTGATTCAGGTCCTTTAGTCCAGAAGCGCGTTAGAGTTAGGCCGGGTCCGATGGGCCGAGCGATGCCTATTCGCAAGCGAACATCTCATCTCCGAATCGCAGTTCGGGAGGAGGCCGTCTGATGGGGCAAAAAGTACATCCTCTAGGTTTCAGGGTTGGCATTAGTGAACCATGGCGTTCCCGCTGGTTTGCTCGTGGGCAAGAATATGGCGAATGTCTCCTGATGGACTACAAAGTTCGAGATTTGATCAAGAAACGCTTCCGGAAAGGCATTATTTCACGCATTGATATCCAGCGGCGTGGTGACAGGATGACGATTCAATTGACGGTTACTCGAAAGGGAGAGGTAATTGGCAGGGGGTATGCAACTCGAGATGCTTTAGTGGAGGATCTCGAGAAAATGATTGGGATTGAAGTGCGTCTCGATATCCAGGAAGTCCGGCACTGGGACCTCGATGCTCAGACGGTTGCCGAAAATCTAGCTGCTGCTATCGAGCGCCGCGTTTCTCCTCGTTATCAGATTAAGCGAGTGATGGAAAATACTATGAATGCTGGTGCTAAGGGTGTCCGCATCCAGGTGAGCGGGCGCATTGATGGCAAAGAAATGAGCCGCACCATTAAACAGCACATGGGGCGTATCCCGCTTCAAACGCTTTCCTCACGTTGCGAGTACGGATTCTCTGAAGCTGAAACTACCTATGGGATTTTGGGGGTTAAGGCTTGGATCTACACAGGAGATGCTTTCCATATTTAGGAGTTCTTGCCATGTTGATGCCCAAGAGAGTTAAGTACCGTAAAACCCAGAGAGGGAAAATCAAAGGGAGCTATCGCTCTAAGCGTCGTGGCGGTACGGGGCCAGCTGGTCGCTGGCTGCATAGGAGAGGTTTCAAGAAACCGAAGAAGATGCTTTGTTCTGCTCGGGCAACCAGGGGTAACACTGTTGCCTTTGGTGATTTTGGTTTGCAAGCCCTTGAATGGGGTTGGTTGAGTTCGAGGACTATTGAAGCTGGTCGGGTTGCGTGCAACAGAGCTGCGGGAGAGGGAAAAATTTGGATTCGTGTCTTTCCGCACAAAGCTGTGACGGCTAAACCTCAGGAAGTCCGAATGGGTTCTGGAAAAGGTGATGTCGATCGCTGGGTTGCTGTTATTAAGCCAGGGACAGTGATTTATGAATTGGGTGGAGTGGATGAGTCAAGAGCCCGAGTCGCTCTTAACCGAGTAGCTCACAAAATGCCTATGCAGGTTCGAATGATCGCCCGTAAACATATTTAATCAGAGAGACGATTAATGAAAACTAACGAAATTCGAGGCAAGGACGACAGCGAGATTCTCTTCGACATTGGAGAGTCCGAGAAGGAAATGTTCCAGATGAAATTCAGGTCCCTTACTGAAGGGAATACTGATCCCGCAAAGATTCGCAGATTGCGCCGTGACATCGGACGCATGAAAACGATTCTGCGTGAACGAGAAAAAGGTATTCGAGGCCAGGAGCCTCGCTAGAAAAATGAGTGAAGAAATAACCACCCGAGAGGAAAATAGAGGTTCTCGTAAGTCTCTTCAGGGCCTCGTGGTTTCCGATGCTATGGAGAAGACGATTGTTGTTCAGGTGGAACGTTCTTCTCGGCACCCTCTGTATAAGAAGATTATTCGGAAGCGTAAGAAATATGCAGTCCACGACCAGGAAAACCAAGCCCGGAAGGGGGACAAGGTGGAAATTATGGGGACCCGTCCTCTAAGTAAAACAAAGCGTTGGAGATTAGTTCGCATTCTGGAGGAGGCCCCTAGGGGTTAGTGTCATGATTCAAATGCAAACTCGTCTTGATGTCGCAGATAACAGCGGCGCGAAGGAGGTGATGTGCATCAAGGTTTTAGGGGGAAGCAAGCGTCGTTTTGCTGGCGTGGGTGACGTCATTGTTGGTTCGGTGAAGAGTGCTATCCCTGGTTCAGAAGTGAAAACAGGGGAAGTCGTTAAGGGAGTTGTTGTGCGAACTCGTCAATCGACACGTCGGCGTGATGGCACTTATGTCCGTTTTGATAGTAATGCGATGGTGCTGCTGGATGGTGATGGGAATCCGCGTGGCACCCGAATTTTTGGAGCTGTTGCTCGTGAGCTTCGGGAGCGTCAGTACATGAAAATAATCTCTTTGGCTTCGGAGGTTGTCTGATGCATATCAAAAACGGCGATGAGGTGGTGGTGATTTCAGGGAATCACGCTGGGCAGCGAGGAAAGATTGTCAGCATCCTGAAAAACAGCGATAGGGTTTTGGTGGAAGGCGTAAATCTTCGTGTCAAGAACCTCCGCAAAACGCAATCGAACCCCCAAGGCGGGACAGTTGAGCGCGAAATGCCCCTTCATATTTCAAATATTGCTCTCTGGAGCGACAAGGCGGGTCGAGGTGTTCGAACTCGCATTGAACGCTCTGACGGTAAATCCACTCGTATCGGAATTCCTTGCGGAACAAAGTTTGATTAATGTCATGACCAGACTTAAAGAACAGTTTAATCAAGAAATTGCTCCGAATCTCAGGGAGCGGTTTGGATATGGCAACGTTCTCCAAATACCTCGCATCACGAAGGTAGTGGTAAATATGGGAGTGGGGAGTGCGGTGGAGAGCGGGGCTCGGGTCGAGACTGCGGCTCGCGACCTTAGCTCGATCACAGGGCAAAAACCTCGAATCAATAAAGCAAAGGGCTCTGTTGCGGGGTTCCGCCTGCGTGAAGGTATGCCCATTGGCTGTACGACTACTTTGCGTGGGACTCGAATGTACGAATTCCTCGACCGCCTTATTTCGGTTGTACTTCCCCGGATTCGTGACTTTCGCGGTCTCTCACCCAAGCTGGATGGTCGGGGAAATTTCACTTTGGGTCTTGACGAGCAATCTCTTTTCCCAGAAATCGATTTAGACAAGGTTGAGCATGCTCAAGGGATGGATATTACGATTGTGACTACTGCTAAAACAGATGAGGAGGGGCACGCTCTTCTTGCTGGGTTTGGTATGCCATTCCGAGGAACAGAGGAGGACAATTGATATGGCAAAAACTAGTGTGAAAAATAGGCAAATTCGTAGGAAGGGGCTTGTTGCCCAACATGCCGAAAAGCGACGTGAATTAACAGCAATCCTTAAGAATGCAGGCGCATCTCTTGAAGAAAAATATGCTGCCTATCAGAAGTTGGCCTCCTTGCCTCGAGACTCGAGTGCTGTGAGGTTGCACAACCGTTGCCAAGTTACTGGGCGACCTCGTGGTTACTATCGCAAGTTCGGCATTTCCCGTCTTGTTTTTCGCCGACTTGCTCACAAGGGTGAGCTTCCCGGAGTACGTAAATCTTCTTGGTAGGAGTGCGACTATGACAATGACCGACCCTATTGCCGACATGCTTACGCGCATCAGGAATGCTGCGCATGTTCGTCGCAAATCCGTTGATGTCCCACCCTCTAAGATTAAGAGCGGAATCGCTCAAGTTTTGCTTGATGAGGGCTTTCTTGGTGGCGTCGATATGGTTGAAGATGATGCGGGTTGCTCCAGCCTTCGGTTAGCCCTCAAATACGATGATGATGGCTTGAGCATTATCTCTTCTCTTGCGCGTATTTCGAAGCCTGGCTGTCGTGTTTATGCGGGCGCAGGTGAAATCCCTGAAGTGCGGAATGGTTTGGGGATTGCAATTTTGACGACTCCTAAAGGTGTCCTTACTGGCACGCAGGCAGCTGAGAAAGGAGTCGGTGGTGAAGTCCTCTGCACTGTCTATTGATATGTCTCGTATAGGTAAAACTCCAGTTTCTATTCCTTCAGGCGTTACGCTTGAAGTGAAGAAAGAGTCCATTGAGGTCGTTGGCCCTAAAGGGTCGCTTTCTTTTCCCCTTTTCCCGGAAGTCGGCGTAACCATTCATGAGAGTGAAGCTCAAGTGCATCAGACAGGCGAGGGCTCATCGAAGAGGGCAGGCGCTTTTCATGGCCTTGTTCGTGCCCACTTGGCCAACATGGTTGTTGGGGTTACAGAAGGTTTTCAGAAAGCTCTCGAAATAGTTGGAACAGGATGGAATGCTAAGCCTCAGGGCTCTGGGATTGAGCTTCAAATCGGTTTTTGCCATCCCGTTCAGTGTGACCCTCCCGAGGGAGTAACTGTGTCTACCCCTTCTAATACAGAAATTGTCATTGAGGGGATCGATAAGCAAAAAGTCGGACAATTTGCTGCAGAAATTCGCAAAGTTCGACCGCCCGAGCCTTACAAAGGCAAAGGTATTCGTTATAAGGGCGAATATGTTCGCCGCAAAGCCGGTAAGACACTGGCCTGATTTTTATGGACCATCTTAAGCAGAAAAAGAAGTGGAAACGGCGAGCCCGTAAATCGATGGGTGTGCGGCGGCGTCTTCGCATTCGTCAAGAGCGCCCCCGGTTGTCTGTTCATCGCAGCAGTCGTCATATCTCTGCGCAAATTATTGATGACTTGAAGGGCGTTACTGTGGTTGCAGCGAGTAGTCAGGAAAAAGATTTCAGCGGCTCAGGATCCAAAGTGGATAGGGCCACTGCAGTTGGTGGTCTTTTAGCCCAAAGGGCTAAAGATGCCGGTATTGAATCAGTACTTTTTGACCGAGGTTGGTATCTCTATCACGGCAGAGTGAAAGCTTTGGCGGAGGCCGCGCGGGAGGGCGGCTTGAATTTTTAAGAATATGGGAAATAGCAAAAAATCCCCTGTTTATCTTGATCGCTCCGAAGCTGAGCGTCTTGGTGAGCTCAAAGAAGAGCGTGTCAAAGTCAACCGGTCTGCGAAGGTCGTCAAGGGCGGTCGCCGCTTTGCCTTTTCAGCTTTAACAGTTGTTGGCAATCAGGATGGTGTTGTTGGGTATGGCTTTGGCAAGGCTAAGGAAATTCCAAGCGCGATGCAGAAGGCTTACCAGGATGGCCGGAAGCACCTAATCCGAGTCCCGAGAGTTGGAACTTCTATACCTCACGAAGTTGAGGGTGAATTCTGCGCGTCCAAAATCCGCATGATTCCAGCTTCGCCCGGTACGGGCATTATTGCTGGCGGAACCGTTCGTGCTGTTTTGGAGCTGGCTGGAGTAAAAGATGTGCTGACGAAATCCTTTGGCTCACACAACCCAATTAACTTGGTCAAAGCTACTCTCCAGGGTTTAGCTCAACTGCGAACTAAAGCGGAGTTTTCAGAACTTCGCGGGAAAAAAGTCTGATGCAAATCCACGATGTAACTTCAAAGGGAAAAAAGTACAAACCACGTAAGCGCGTTGGGCGTGGAGTCGGGTCTGGCAAAGGTAAGACCGCTGGACGTGGCCACAAGGGGCAGCGTTCTCGCTCAGGAGACAATCCGCGGCCTGGATTTGAAGGTGGGCAGATGCCGCTTTATCGCAAAGTTCCCAAAAGGGGGTTTACAAATGCTCGATTCAAGAAGCAGTACACACTCGTAAATGTTGGCGCATTGAATGGTTGCGAGGATGGCTCCACAGTTGATTTAGAGATGGTCCTTGCTGAAGGCCTTGGTCGAAAGAGTGGTGCTATGTTGAAGGTTCTTGGCCAAGGTGATATTGAACGTCAACTGACTGTGAAAGCTCATCGCTTTTCTGCTGCGGCGAAGGAAAAGATTGAAGCCGCGGGAGGCACTGTTGAGGTTCTAGCGGAAGGTGGATATGTGCCCCCTGCAAAGGCTAAAACTGATAACTCTTCGGTTGCTGATGCCCCACCCGTAGCCGGTGATGTGCCCGAAGACTCTAGCGAGGAAGAGGAGTAGGGCGGAGCCTGCTGCCATATGGAACAGATACTGGCAATCTTCCGGGTTCCGGAACTGCGCAAGAGGGTTGGAATTACCTTCTTGCTGCTGTTTATTTATCGCTTAGGATTCCAGATACCCCTTCCGGGAGTTGACCTCGAGGGGATACGTGCTGCGTCGGAGAAAATAGCAGGTGGTTCTTGGGGCGCCCTTTTCGGCATTATGAATGCTTTTACTGGTGCAGGAATTGGTAATGCTGCCCTCTTTTCCTTAGGTGTAATGCCCTATATTTCAGCCTCCATTATCTTTTCGTTGATGGTAAAGGTTGTGCCTGCGCTAGAAGCATTGTCGAAGGAAGGAGCTGCGGGCCAGAAGAAGATCAACCAATACACACGGATGGCGACTGTCCCCATTTGCCTTCTCCAAGCAATGTTTATTTATTCAGGAGTTCTTCGCAACCCGGCGTATGGAATGCTTTCTGGAGGGGAGGGCTTCCTTTACGGATTTGCTGTCGTTATTGCTCTTACTGCTGGCACGATGTTCATTATGTGGTTAGGCGAGCAGATTACTGAGCATGGCATCGGCAATGGTATTTCGATGATTATTATGTGTGGAATCATCGCGACGATGCCGAGCGCCATGAAGCAGACTATGGAAGTCGCAGAGAATGCCCACCAGCTTTTAGTGACAATGACGGCGCTTTGGCTTGGCACTGTTCTTGTCGTTGTATATATCACGAAGGGGCAGCGCAGGATACCCATTCAACAGGCTCGTATGACTCGAGGTCGCAAAGTCATGGGAGGAGCTAAGCATTACCTTCCTTTAAAGGTGAACCAAGCCGGGGTTATGCCGATTATTTTTGCTGGAGCCCTTTTTATGGTTCCGCAATTGTTAGGAACTATTCCGGGCCTGACCTGGTTTGGTGACTTATTCAATCAGGCTGGATTTGTTTATATCAGCCTGTATGTCACTTTAATCTTCTTCTTTTCTTTCTTCTGGGTGAACTTGATGTTTCAACCAGAGGAAATAGCTAACAATCTGAAGGAGTATGGCTCGTTCATTCCAGGTATTCGTCCTGGAAGAGCAACCAGTGACTACCTTCAGTTTGTTTTGAATCGTGTAACCCTTGCCGGTTCTGCTTTCCTTGCCGTTATCGCTGTTTTACCGACTCTTTTGACTGCGAACCTTAACGTTTCGATGATGGTAACTTATTTCCTTGGGGGCACTTCAATATTGATTGTTGTGGGGGTTGCGCTCGATCTTGTCGACCGTCTCAATTCGCATTTAATGATGCGGAATTACGATGGATTTATGAAGGCTGGAGGATCTGGCTGGGCGAGGAGGTCTTAGTTTGATACTTGTCCTTTTGGGTCCCCCGGGCGTAGGTAAAGGAACACAGGCATCCAGAGCCGCTGCATCTCAGGGTTGGCATCATCTGTCTACAGGGGAAATTTTGCGTAGCGAAGTTGAGCAAGGAACTCCTCTTGGCGAAGAGGCTCGGGCCTATATGGACCGTGGCGATTTGGTCCCGGATAAGGTCATGGTTGAGATGGTTGTCCGAAGGATTGAGGATGTAGCGGATAATGAAGTTCTTTTGTTGGATGGCTTTCCTAGAACTCTCGCGCAGGCTGAAAGTCTTGCTGAAGCTGCTCCTGGCGGGGTAATTGCAGGAGCGCTATACTTCTGGGCTCCCGATTCCGTGCTGGAAGCACGTCTTTTGGTGCGGGGGAGGGAGGATGATACGGCGGAAATTCTTCGCCACCGCCTCTCGGTTTTCCGTGAGACCACTGTGCCCCTAGTTTCTTGGTATGAGAAGCAGGGGGTGCTTTTTGAAGTGGATGCGGATCGTTCCATCGAGGAGGTGGAAGAGGATGTGACACAAGTAGTTATGTCGCTTCTCCATCCCTCTAACTCTGCTCATTAAAGGAAGAAATGGCAAAAGAAGAGCCTATCACTTTGAAAGCCGTTGTTCGGGAATCCCTTCCGAATGCAATGTTTAAAGTGGAACTCGAAAATGGTCATCTCATCCTTGCTCACATTTCCGGGCGAATGCGCAAGTTTTGGATTCGCATTACTCCTGGAGACACTGTAACCGTCGAAATGTCCCCATACGATTTAACCCGCTGCCGCATCGTTTATCGAGGCGATAGGCCGCCGCGTCGTCGCACAACATCATAGATATGAAAGTTCGCTCGTCTGTGCGCAGGATGTGTGACCAGTGCCGCGTTATTCGCCGACGTGGGACGGTGCGCGTTATATGTACTCGGGATCCTCGTCATAAACAACGCCAAGGCTAGAAACTATGCCTAGAATCGCCGGAGTCGACATCCCCAACGAGAAGCGGACAATTATCGCATTGACCTACATTTTTGGTGTGGGTCCCTCTCGTGCGAAGGATATTTGCGCTGCTCTGAATCTAGAGCCGTCGAAGAAATCTAAAGAATTAACGGATGAAGAGCTTGCAGCGCTAGCCTCGCATTTGCAGCAGGAGTACGACGTCGAAGGGAATCTCCGTCGAGCAACGACTCTTAACATCAATCGCCTCCGAGATATTAGTTCTTACAGGGGTAATCGTCATCGCCGAGGACTCCCCGTGCGCGGTCAAAGAACCCGCACTAACGCGCGCTCTCGCAAAGGAGCCAAGAAGACAGTGGCTGGTAAGAAATCCGTTAAAGCATTGAAATAATTTTTATGGCTACAGCACCGAAAACACGAAAGAAAGGACGAAGGGTTGGAGCTCGCGGCCTTGCGCATATTCGGTCCACTTTTAATAACACCGTTATTACTTTGACTGATCGGAAAGGGAATGTGGTTGCTTGGGGTTCTCCTGGGACCGCGGGTTACAAAGGGTCACGAAAATCGACACCTTTTGCTGCTCAGCAAGCTGCCGTTAAAGCTGGTGAAGCTGCTTATAAGCTTGGCCTGCGGGAAGTTGAGGTTCAAGTCAAAGGTCCAGGATCGGGGCGAGAAAGTGCTGTGCGTGGACTTCATCAAGCTGGGCTTCGGGTACTCCATCTCGAGGATGTAACTCCTCTACCTCATAACGGTTGCCGGCCACCTAAGCGCCGTCGTCCCTAATATGGCTCGTTATCACGGGAATGTCTGTCGCTTGTGTCGCCGTGAAGGGGGCAAACTTTTTCTCAAGGGAAAACGCTGTCTAACCGAAAAATGCTCCGTTGACAGGCGCAATGTAGCTCCAGGCCTTGATATGCGTTCCAGGCCGAGGCGTTTATCTGATTATGGTGTGCATCTTCGTGAAAAGCAGAAGGTTAAGCGCATTTATGGCGTTTTTGAGAGGCAGTTCAAGCGCTATTTCCGTATGGCTGAGCGCATGAAAGGCAACACAGGTGTCAATCTGCTTCAGATTCTTGAAAGAAGGTTGGACAATGTTGTGGACGCAGTTGGGATGTCATATTCCCGGCCACACGCTCGTCAACTGATTAACCATGGTCACTTTATGGTTAATGGGCGCAAAGTTGACGTTGCCAGTTACATGGTGTCCCCAGGTGATGTGATTAAGCCTGTGAACAAGGAGGCCTCAAAGACTTTAGTTTCAAATTCTCTCGAGCTCAATGTCGATGCTAGTCCGCCTGGCTGGCTCCAAGTCGACCGAGAAGAGGGAACGATTACCGTAGCGGGAATCCCGGCCCGCGAGGATATTCGCTTCCAAGATATCCGGGAACAATTCATCGTCGAGCTTTGCTCGAAATAGAGAAAGCAGGAGAAATTTATGAGAATCCGTTGGCGCGAATTTGAACTTCCATCTGGAGTGATCCTCGAGCAGGAAACTGCTACTGATTCCTATGGAAAGTTTTTTGTCGAACCCTTCGAAAGAGGATTTGGCCACACCGTTGGTAATGGTTTGCGGCGAGTACTGTTGAGCTCCATCGAAGGCGCTGCGGTAACCGCTGTAGAGATTGATGGTGTTGAGCACGAGTTTAAATCTCTAGAGGGCGTTG
>DNPI01000130.1 GCA_003501525.1 Planctomycetota bacterium | reverse complement strand
AGCTGGTAAATGCGATAGTTCGTTTCTGGCTCCGCAATGGTCGTGTCTAGCTCCGCTATCAGGTCCAGAATCTTTTCCATGTCTTCTGGTGCTGCCGTGACGATAAGGGAGTTGTCTCGCGTGTTGGCGAGAATCTTCACTTCAATTGAGGCGGAGGCGGCAGAAGAAGTCGGCGGCCGTGCTGGACCTCCTCGGCGCCCTCCACTTTCTGCAATCCCAGCGGCCGACAAATCCTCCATAATCTGTGTAAGCAGCTCGGCTAATTCTTCCGCGCTAGCCTCCTGTAGAGGAATTTTTCTGAACTCGGCCTTCGGCCTGTCGGGCTCAGAGTCTAGCCGCTGAATCATCCTGGCGGCAGCTGCGACAAAAGGGCCATATCCTTGGATGAGGATGGCGCTTTCTTGCGCGAGGGGAGCGAAGCTGTCGCCGGTGGTTCCTCGGCCTCCTTGGAAGGCATTCCGCAGATTATTTGTTAAGTCGGAAGGGTCCGCCCAGCGGAGGCGTATTACGGTCGTAATGTACGTTCCAGGTTGGGAAGCAAAATCCTGAATGTCCTCAAGGTCGACGAAAAGCATCCCTTCTTTGATTTTTGCAACTGCAGTTGCTTCTTGTGCGATCAAAACCACAGCCAGTTCTCCGGCCCCTTGCGGAATGCAGACAAATCCATTCACCTTCAACATTATTTGGAAGAAAGAGTAGAAGTCTGACTTACGGATTCGTTTCTCGCCGTACAACAGCAACTTAATGCTATCTAGCGTGCTCTTCGTTTGAGCGTCATAGGTGAAATTCAGACCCGTGTTGTGTTGGCAGACTTTGACAAATTGCCGGAGGGTGAGCCCGCCGGCGTCAGTCTCGTCAAAATTTAGAATGAGGTAGTCTCCTTCTTCTACTACTGCTCCCTCTTCAATGGGGGGAGCACTGGGGTCCTGAGTTGCCCCCATTGCAAAAGCGGTAAAGAATGTCAGTAAAAGAGTGGCGGAAGAAATCATGCTTCGCGTCCTCCGGGTTGCCCGGAGCTGAGTGAACAGTCTAGGAAGTTGGGTGGCATAACTTCCAGAACCCTTTCCTCTCTGGATTTAGGACTGCCCGCGTGTTAAAAAACTTCCCTCTAATTTTGGTCACATGACGTTTGCGCAACACCTCCAGGAAGGGACAGTTTTGATTAACCCAATCGCAGGGGATAAGTGGACCCTCTTAGAGCAAATAGTGGAAAATCTTTCTACATCTGGAACCATTCCTCAGCAGTTGCGGCATGTTGCCTTGGAGGCTTTAGTTGCTCGCGAAAAAAACTTGAGTACAGGGATGGAGGATGGGGTAGCGGTTCCTCATGCTGCGCTTGCGGGTCTTGAGTCACTGTCGTGTGGAATTGCAATTCTGCCACAGGGGTTGGAGTTCGACTCTCTCGACGGGAAACCTGCGCGCGTTGTGGTAACGCTTCTGGTTCCCTTGGACAAAAAATTAGAGCATTTGCGGGTTCTGACAGACGTTGCGCGCAAGTTGGGCGAACCTGCTTTTCGCGAGAAAATACTTCTCGCCAAAAACGAGCACGAAGTCCTCGCCCTTTGGGCCGAAGGCTAGTCCCAAGAAGATAAAGCGTCTACTCGTGCGTTTACGGCTGCTTTGATCTGTCTCATCATTTTTTCATAGGCTGAGATTCCTTGGCCATATGGGTCCTCAATTTCGACGCCAGCTGGATCCAATAGTTCACCGTGCGCAGAGGGGGGGAGCGAGGCGAGGTGGTTTTTCCCCATGCAAAGGACTACATCTGGTGGGGTGACACCCTCAGCGAAAGCCTCCTCCAAGGGGGCGGCTTCGTGCCCAGCAATACATAGACCATCAGCGCTTGCCACTTGCACAGATTCAGCGGTTGCGGGATTCCCGGGCAGAGCGAAAGTTCCAGCCGAATCTATTTGCCAGCCTAGGCTCGGCAACTGTTCTTCTTTTGCTTTCCATCGACATGCAATTTCGCGTCGCAGCAGAGCTTCGGCCACTGGTGATCGGCATATGTTCCCGCTACAAAGGACCAATATTTTTAGGCCGGGGCGGACTGGTTCCGTGAACGCGCCTGCTCGGAGAATGCGGGGGGGCGGTTCAAGCGATACGACAGTCGAAGCCGGGCGGCTCAAACAGTCGGCTCTCTTTATTACGTCTAAGGCATATGCAGAAAAAACATCAGAGTTTTTGCTTGCCCATTTGACCAAATCGTCTCCGTATAGTGGCGGTTCACCTGGCGTATTGACACTTGTCATCAAAAGAGGCTTCGAAAGTTTCGCGGCAACGCCCTCGTACTCGGTGTCGGAAGGGACCCGCAGCCCAACCGTTTCCCACTCCCAATCAATATCCGCAGGAAAGCTGACCCACTTCTTCGGTACGACGATGGTTAGAGGGCCGGGTAGGACGCCTTGGGCCCATTGAGCCAATCCAGGCGGGGGAGTCTTGAGCCAACTTTTTAGATCGGCCATGTGGCGCAAGTGCACAGTAAATGGGCGTGGCCTGGAATAGCCCTTGCACTTCCCCAAACGATTGCTTGCGTGATTGTCCATGAGTGTGCCAAGGCCAAATACGGTGTCCGTTGGGACCAGTGCAATCCCTCCACCTTCAAGATGGTGGACAAGGCTTGCTGTATGGGAGGTAGAGTGGTTGGGCAACGTGCTTCCGAGAAGCGTTAATGTTAAGTGCGGATAAACACTTGTGTTCGATGTTTCTGGACCTAGAAGGTCTACTCAGGAATTAGTTCGGTGGATAAACTGCTCGATTGTGGGGTGCGTACTCCACCCTCAAATGGAAACTAAGCTTAAAACGTGAAATGACGAAAATTATTGGAATTGACCTCGGTACAACTAACTCGGTGGTTGCCGTCCTAGAAGGCGGCGAGCCAAAAGTGATACCGAACAAAGAGGGGGGCAGGACCACCCCTTCGGTTGTTGCATTTCAAGAGGGGGAGCAACGCCTCGTGGGGGGGCCAGCGCGGCGGCAGGCTGTGACAAATCCATCGCACACAATCTTTTCGATAAAAAGGTTCATGGGCCGCCGACACGAAGAGGTTGGCGAAGAGGAGAAAATGGTTCCATATAAAGTGGCGGGCGCAGCAAAGGAGATGGTGAAGGTGACTGTCGGTGAAAAAGAGCTCACCCCGCCGGAGATTTCGAGTTATATCCTGGGCTACCTAAAAGAATGTGCGGAAGATTATTTGGGTAGTAGTGTGGAGAAAGCTGTCATCACGGTTCCCGCATACTTCAACGATGCCCAGAGGCAGGCGACCAAGGATGCCGGGAGGATTGCCGGGCTGGAGGTCGAGCGGATTATTAATGAGCCGACTGCGGCTGCTCTCGCCTTTGGATTGGACAAGAAGAAAGCGGGGAAAATTGCTGTTTTTGATTTAGGCGGAGGCACGTTCGATGTCTCCATTCTTGATATCGGCGAAGGCGTTTTTGAAGTTTTGGCGACTCATGGGGATACGCACTTAGGGGGTGACGATTTCGACGAAGCTCTTATGAATTGGGTGGCTGATGAATTCCAAAAGGAGAGCGGTCTTGATTTGCGACAAGATCAGATGGCGCTGCAGCGCTTAAAGGAGGCTTGCGAGAAAGCCAAGTGCGAGCTCTCTGTAGGGAATGAGACACAAATCAATCTTCCTTTTATCAGTGCCGACGCTGCGGGGCAGCCCAAGCATTTGATGCAAACATTGTCGCGAGCGAAATTTGAATCCCTTGTGGCCGAGCTCGTTGATCGCACCCGCATTCCATGCACAGAGGCGCTGAAAGATGCGGGATTGCAGGCGACCGACATTGCGGAGGTTGTCGTTGTAGGTGGGTCGACTCGAATTCCTCGTATCCAGGAGGTGGTCAAGGAAGTCTTCGGGAAAGAAGCCAATCGATCGGTTAACCCTGATGAGGTTGTTGCGCTTGGCGCCGCTATCCAAGGGGGCCAGCTTTCTGGCGACCTGGGCGATGATTTAGTGCTTCTCGATGTGACGCCGCTCAGTTTGGGCATTGAAACTCTCGGCGGGGTTATGACTGTTCTCGTTCCTCGAAATACAACGATTCCAACTTCGAAGAAAGAGGTTTTTACAACTGCTGCCGACAGTCAGCCTTCGGTGGAAGTACATGTCCTTCAAGGCGAGCGCCCAATGGCGGCCGACAATCGGACTCTCGACAAATTCCATTTAGATGGAATCCCGCCTGCACCCCGTGGCACCCCACAGGTTGAAGTTGAATTCGATTTAGATGCGAACGGCATTATGCATGTTCGCGCCACGGATAAGGCCACGGCTAAGGAGCACAAAGTTCGCGTCGAGCAATCCTCCGGGCTCGGAGAGGAAGATATTCAACGTATGCAGGATGAGGCGGAGAAATTTAAGACTCAGGATGAAACGGCAAGGGCGGCAGCAGACAGGAGGAATATGGGAGACCAGTTAGTCTGGCAGGCCCGGAAGTTGCTCAAGGATCAAGAGGGCACGGTGGAAGAGTCCGACAAGGAGGCAATCGAGAATCTGACAGCAAAGCTGGAGGAGGCCCTCAATGGTGACGATGGCGAAACAGTTGAACCTGCTATGGAAGCTCTTCAGGGGGCTTTGACGAATTTGGGCGAAAAGCTGTACAAGGAAGCATCCGAGAAAGAGGGGCCTGCCGGGAATCCGAGTGAGCCTGTTCCTGATGATTCTGGAGACCAAGTGGTCGACGCTGACTACGAAGTCAAAGAAGACTAACTCCTTTCTGGCGAAGGCTGGGATGGGTTAGGCTTTATGGGAGGTATGCCTTGATTTCGGCTAAACATCTGAGCAAGAATTTCGGACCGTTGCAGGCGGTCCAGGATTTAAGCTTTGAAGTCAGGCCTGGAGAGGTATTGGGGTTTTTGGGTCCGAACGGCGCTGGGAAGTCAACTACATTGCGAATTCTTTCCGGGCTAATTCCGCCTAGCGCTGGCACCGCTTCCTTGGGGGGGAAGGATCTCCTTTTGGACTCAATAGGGGTTCGAAAAGTAATGGGCTATCTACCTGAACGAGTTTCTCTTCCTCCGCAGCTCCGCGTTCGGGAATACTTGGAGTTCCGAGCAGGTCTAAAAAATCTTCCGAGCGCGGTCGCTAGAACCCGAATTGACAACGTGGCGGCACAGTTGGGGGTCCTAAAGGAGGCTCGAACAAAGATAGGGGTGCTTTCCAAGGGATTTGTTCAGCGCGTGGCATTGGCAGATGCTCTCCTGGGTGACCCCCCTTGTCTTCTCCTCGATGAACCCTTTGGCGGACTCGACCCCATCCAGAGGCAGGAATTTAAAGCGCTATTGCGTGATCTTGCTGCGAATGGCAAAGCGATCCTGTTTAGCTCGCATGTTTTGCCGGAAGTGGAAGGCGTTGCAGACAAAATTCTTGTTATACACCGGGGCCGTTTATTGGCCTCTGGGTCTTTGGAAGATTTTCAGGAAGAATTCGGACGTGGACTTGTCGTTGAGGTTCGCCCAGTAAGCGACCTTCCTGTGCTGCTTCAACGATTCCGTGCATCTCCTCCGCACGGATGCTCCGTCGTTGAGTCCACATCTGATCGGTTCAGGGTTTCACTCGAAACCCCTGAGGCCCGCTCAGTGTTGTTGGCGTGGCTTGCGGAGCAGGAAATACCCTTGCGCTCTTTGATTCAGGCGGATGTTCAGCTGGAAGACATTTTCTCCAGGCTTGTTGCCGGCGCTGAGCAAGATGGGGGTGGACGTTGAGGCCACTTCTAGCAATCTTTCGCAAGGAAGTACTCTGCCTCTTGGGTGGTCCCTGGGCCTTTGGCTTGTTAGGTTTCTGGTTTCTGCTGAACGGGTTTTTCTTTTCCTACCTCCTTGATTATTCCCCTGCTGTTCAGGATGACCTTGGGCTTCTGCCTAATTATTTATTCGGGAGTGGCCTCCTCGTTTGGCTTCTATTGCCAGCGTTCCCCCCACTCCTAACGCTGGCCTTGTTCGCAGAAGAGCACCGTACGGGTTCCCTCGAATCGCTGCTGACGGCTCCCGTTCGCGATTGGGTGATTGTGGCGGGGAAATTTATGGCTGCAGCGTTTTTCTTTCTGATTTTCTGGGGAGGCATCCTGTGTCTCTTTCTAATTCTTCATTCGCAGGGGGCACAGCTCGAATGGCCAAAAATATTCATTGGCTGTTTTGG
>DNPI01000004.1 GCA_003501525.1 Planctomycetota bacterium | reverse complement strand
AATGGCACGTGCGAGTTCCTGCATGCGCTCATTGCCTGCCGGAGCAGCCATAACGCGACGCTGAAAGAGAAGAGCGAAAACTAGAGCCAGAGCGGCTCCAATCCAGGGAAGATTGGCGATAAGGTCCATAAGTGTCTTTTTAGGGGATCCTCCGGAGCACACACATGGGGGTCCAGGAGGAGTAACGAGCCGCAGATTCTAGCGGCCCCTTCAATACTGGGGGCAAGGCAATAAAAGAGCAGAGGCACCTAAAAGGCGCCTCTGCTGTTACGAACTAGGGTTTCGACTAGAAGTCGACGCCTAGAGTCATCCAAAGAGTGTTTGCGGCATCGTCGTTCGACTGGTAGCCGAACCAACCAGCAACACCACCACCAAATGTGTGGTTCATTGTGATATCCCACTCATTTCCGCCATCGTTCTCGACGCGGGCAAGGCGACCGCTCCACCCTTCGGCGGGCGAGAAGCTTACACCAAACTGAGTGGTTTCAGCGTTAGACCAGAGAGCTGAGTCGTTAAGACCAGCAGCACCCCAACTGACAGCATCAGTGGCATCAAAGCCACCAGACGCAGTCGAACGCATGAAGTCAACAGCTCCGCCACTGACACCAGGAATGGCGCCAAGGGCATCGATGTTCAAGGAAAGACCGAATGCAGTTGCATCCTCATCACCTTGCTTAGCCATATCGGCATCGAAACCGAAGCCAAGGAAATCACCTGTGAACTCAGCACCAAGAGTGGTGTTAGATCCACCAGCACCGAACTGAAGGCCACCATCACGGTCAGCCATGTAGTAAGGAGCAATGGTGACATCACCCATTCCAGGAATGTTGAGACCCCAGTCAAATTCAACGGTTAGTAGATCAGAAGCCCCAGACTGGCCTTCGTGAACGCCAATACTAAGGTTTGAGCCACCAGCATCATGGGCGTACCAGATTCCCTGGACACCACCATCGTTGTTTTGCCAGTCGTCATAGCCGATAACCCGACCTGAAGCAACGGTGGTGTGCTTTTGACCAATGGTCCAAGCTCCGCCATCGCCAAACAGGCTGTTAACACTAAGGTAAGCCTGCTCTACATCGCCAGCACCAGCACCATTGCCGTCACCCCATTCAGAGGCGGACACGGTACCAATATAGGCGGAGACAGACTCATTGACATTGGCCGTAAAGTTCAGACGGATACGGGTATCAATATCCTTCCGTCCTGCGTCTTCGGTCCAATTATTACGAATTCGAGCATCACCAGAAATGCTGACACCAGCGTGTGAGTCTGCAACCAGGCCACTATTGAGATCGGCCAGGGCACGCTCAAGACCATCGTTGCTTTGCTGGGCAACACCCTGAGTACTCAGAGCAATGGCAGAAACTGCCAAGGTGAGCATACTAAGTTTCATCGGAAACTACCTCCTTAAGTGACCCTCTCGGGCCAAGGGTGTGTCCGCCGAGGCGGACGGGAATCCAATCGACCGGGAGTGATCCCAGCTGATTGGGTGATTTGTAAGGAACCTCGCCAAAGCGCCCTAGGGAGCTTCAGCGAAAGTTGGCGGAACATTGTGTCGCTCCGCCAAAGTAAAGCAACCCCTTTTTTGAGATTTCTCTACCCGGACCGAGGTCCATAAGGGGGAAATCGGCAGGAGCCTTTGAAGTTTTCCAAAATCCCCCTATCTTCCCAAAAAAGGTATTTTTAACCGCAAGTCCCTTTGCCTAAAGACCTTATGTTCCGGGACTTTGTATTTTTACCGAATTACCAGGTTAACCCCTGCCCGAAAATCACCGTAAATCATTTGTCTAAAGATACTTATGCGAGCTTACTCCTTTTTCTTGTTTTATTCCGGGCTGCCATTCTCTGGTTTGCATTTATCCCCCGCTACGCTCCAATATGGGCCACAAACCTAGCCATGAAGCCTCTAATCGACTTCCTCGAGCCCCACGCCTTTACAGCCCCCCAGGCAAGTGAAGGGTGGAAGAGCTACTGCGAGGCCCAAGATATCGAAGCTCATTTCCTCTCCTCCTTAAAAGGGTTAAAAATTGCTCGCGGCCTACTCAAAAAAGAATTTTCCTGGTCGCAGCTTAAATATCTGCCTGGAGGCGGCAAAACGCTGCGGCTTGCGGCCAGCCTTCGGGTTACCCTCGAGGGCGCCTTGGGGTGCAAACCCTCGCTTATACATCTAACTCAGCCCAGATGGATTCCTGCCTCCAAGGCCCCGCTCGTAGTTGAAGTTCCAAGCGCAGACTGGCTTGAAAGGCCACGCTATGGAATCGCGAGCGATGCACCAACACGAAAAATGATTCTTAGCCTGGCGCCACGAACCACCCTATGGCTCTTTCACCGGGCGAGCGATGCACAGGCCTTCCAGACGGTCTTTGCAATCCCACCGGGACGATGCGAACTCCTTCCGCAGTCAACGGATCCCCAGGAGTGGGCAAAAGCGATGCTTTCCTTACACGAAAAAGCCCTGCAGTTGCCCTAGCGCGGGCTAGCGCCAGAGAGAAGACGCGCTGCTTTAAGCAAATAAACCACTCCTGAAGCTGCGGTCAGGCTAACCACTGACCAGAACAGAACCTGGACAGAGAGGGGATGCCGAAGGAGTTCAAGGAATTCCAACCCCAAGAACGAGGGAATCCCGCCTGCGACACCAACAAGGACTAGAACGTAAACCGACTGCAGTACCATCTTCACCTTCCCATAACCATCTGCAGGAAAAGGATGCCCCGAACTCTCGACTAAGCCCCGAATTGCAGTAACAAGGAACTCTCGGGCAAGAATAACCACAACGGCCCAAGGGGGCATAAGCGGCCCAATATCCCCGGGCCAAGCAAGGGCTGGAGTACATGCAAGATAAACCAATGCGCCAAGGGTGAGGACCTTGTCAACAACGGGGTCGGCAATGCGACCAACACGAGTGACCCAACCAAATCGCCGAGCGAGGAAACCATCCAATGTGTCGGTAAGAACTGCCGCCAAATAACACCAAAACCCATAGAACGCGGCTTTCGTTTCCGGCG
The DNA here is from genome assembly GCA_003501525.1 of Planctomycetota bacterium. Lineage (GTDB taxonomy): Bacteria > Planctomycetota > UBA1135 > UBA1135 > UBA1135 > UBA1135. Next base: position 880 of record DNPI01000004.1, on the reverse strand, counting down.
CACCCAGCGATTCCTTAAAAGTAAGTTCCCCGAAAAAGACAAACGCAGCGACAGCCAAGAAAAGCCGACTAAGCGTGACGAGATTGGGGATTTGGCGAAGGCTCAATTAGGTAGGGCGGGGGGAGAGAACCGCTTTCAAATCGTCCCCTTCCGAGCCGACAACCTTTACCTCAGCCAAATCACCAACAGCCAATACCCCAGCAGAGTCCTTTACCGCGACCACCGCATCAACCTCAGGAGCATCGGACCAGGTTCGGGCTTGAGCTTCGCCAGCACCCGTACTGTCCACAAGAACCTCCAAACTCTCGCCGAGCCGCTTCGACTGACACTCTGCATGAATCCCAGCCTGCAACTCCATCACTAACTCCAAACGCCTTTGGGCCTCGTTCGCCGAACACCGATCCATATCGCCCCCGGCGGCAGCCTCCGTCTCCGGAGAAAAAACAAATGCCCCTAGACGCTCGAACTGGATTTCCTCCAAGAAAGACAAGAGCTCTTCAAATTCTCGCTCGCCTTCGCCAGGGTGGCCAACAAGAACGGTAGTGCGCAGAGTAATACCAGGAACTTCTTCGCGTAACCGATTAAGAATCCTTCGCACACTCTCTCCTGTGCCGCCACGACGCATTCTCTTTAAAACAGCGGAGGAGCCATGCTGAACGGGTATATCTAGATAGGGGACAACTGCGGGGCACTCTCGCATGACACGACAGAGGTCCCACGGAAAAGCATTGGGATACGCGTACATCACGCGGAGCCACGCTAGGCCTTCAATCCCAGCGAGAGCTTCAACCAACTCTGGCAATCGAGGCCCCCCCCGGCCAAAATCAGTTCCGTACCCTGTGGTGTCCTCAGCAACGAGCACAATTTCGCGCACACCCTG
>DNPI01000199.1 GCA_003501525.1 Planctomycetota bacterium | reverse complement strand
AGAGCTACAGCCAGAATTTACGGACAGAAGAGGCGAAAACTCTTGCCGCAGATCTCGAAAAGAAGATTGCTGCTTTTGAGGCAGAACTCCGAGAAGCGAAATTACTTCAAGAATAAAAAGAAGCTATTCCGCTTACAACTTCTTCGCGCTGCTCAGGAGTCACTCCCGGATGAATAGGCAAAGCCAAAACGCGTTCGGCTAGGGCCTCGCATCCAGGCAGATCCCCTGCCCTGCCTCCTAATTCGGAAAAGCAGGGCTGCAAATGAAGCGGAACGGGGTAATAAATAGCAGAGCCAACACCCAGGCTCTCAAGGTGTAATTTCAACGCATCGCGATTCTCTGATTGAATCACATATTGGTGGAAAATATGCCCTTCGGCATCTTCGGGACAGATTACCCAATCCATTAAACCTGCTTCGAGAACAAGTTTTCTGTAGTGACTCGCTGCCTCAATGCGCAATGCCTGAAAAACCGCAAGCTTGGGAAGTTGATGCAAAAGAAACGCCGCCTGCAGCGGGTCCATCCGAAAATTAAAGCCAACTTCCTTGTGAATATAATTTTCGCCACCGTGATTGCGCAAGCTACGCATACGCTCAGCAATATCGGGGTCACGGGTCGCAGAAAACCCCGCGTCTCCAGCAGCTCCAAGGTTTTTTGTCGGGAAACAAGAGAACCCAGAAGCAATGCCTAGGGCACCACAATCCCCTTCTGCCCCAACAGAACCAATTGATTGCGCTGCATCTTCAAGAATAGGAATGGCTCGTCCCGTAGCAGCTAAAACAGATTCAGCGAGAGGGGCCACTGGGGCTTGGCGCCCAAATAAGTGAACAGTCATAATCGCGGATGTTTTATCTGTCACTTTCGAAACAGCAGATTCGGTGCTCATCAGATAAGAGCTCATCTCGACATCAGCAAAGACTGGTATTGCCCCAATCCGTGCAATCGCACCCGCGGTTGCAAAGAAGGTAAACGCCGGGACAACTACTTCATCGCCAGGTCGAACCCCAACGGCTTTAAGCGCTAAAACCAAAGCGTCCGAACCATTCGAGCAAGCAACCACCTCCCCAAGATTGAAAGCCGATGACAGCTTCTCTTCTAGCTCTCCGATTTCTGGCCCCCCAATGAATCCTCCATGATCTAGGACATTCCCCCAACGCTCGAGTATTTCAGCTCGATCTTCTGGATCTAGCCTGTAGTGGATATCGAAGAAAGGGACGCTCAAGGGAGATGTACTAAAAGTTCGGTTGAGAGGATAATCGAAACCTAACTGGAATGAGCAAGTACGCTCCGACCGGGTGGCCATCCCAGTAAGCAGGTTCCAGCTTCCAATCGGAAATGGCAGCCAGCGCTTCTTTGTCGAGAATTGCATATCCTGATTTTTTCTCCAAAACCACTTCGTCCAAGAAGCCAAGTGCATTGACTTTAACTCGAACTAAAACGGTCCCTTCCCAACCTCGCCTTACCGCCTGCCCTGGATAACGAGGCGGAGAACACCCTTTAGGGTTAACCTGCGGTGGCGTAAAGGTAAACCCTTGGGCTTGAAGCGGGGCTGGTCGGGCGACAAGTGGCTTAGCAGTTTCATCTACTGCAAGGACAGCCGCCCCCTTCGTAGGCTTTACCGGTTGGGGCCGGAAATCAGGGATTCCGGGGGATTGAGTCTTTACCGGTTGGGCCTCTGGCGGAGAATCCAAAAGATCTGGTATCAATTCAGCAGGTGCGACAACTTCGACCACCAAGGCCTCGGCAACAGGAAGATTTACTTCCAACCGTGACTCAAGATAAATGGTCGGTGGAGGGGGATTGGGCTTCAAATAAAAGAGAGTAAGCCCACCCAAAACAATACTAGCTAGCACTAGCCCATGGAATCCGAGGGATGCGACAAGAGAACGGGCAATTACTGAAGGGCTTCTGACCAAGGGATTCAATTAGAAATTGAACTCCAGAGTAGCTAGAAGATTGCGGCCTGGGCCATTTATTCCAGAACCATGCACTCTGTAATCAACATCTGCAAGGTTTTCGACCCCAATAAAGAGCCTCTTCCCTCGACCTAGATCCGCACCAAAAACAAGACTCGCAATGCGAAAACTGGGAGTACCTCCCGGGGGGATACGACTGCTATCTCGCTCATCACGAAAAGAAAGCTTGTCCGCTTTCCCCATTGCCCAAACCCGACCCTCCAACCACCAAAACGACCCCGGCTCCCAACGAGTAGAAAAATAACCCTGGACGGGCATCAGTCGATCCAAAGGCCTATCGACAATCGGGAGATCACCAAAAGGGGTCACCCCTGAATCAATTGCCTGCCTCTGAGCCACTAGGCCATTCATAAGCGAAGCAGAAAAAGAGGATGACCAATTCGAATTCCAACGCAAAGTCGTAGCAATCTCAGCACCCTGGACCCAACCATCAGCATTGTCTTTCCCAACTTCACTACCAGTCGTTGCAACAGGAGAACGCACGATCATGTCTTGAATCAATGTATGCCAAGCAGAAATATCCCAATCCCAAGCAACCGCTCTCCCCCGTACACCTATCTCCGCTTGCAAAAACCCCTCTGGCTGTAATTTAAAATTCGGGGTTTCAACAACACTGGTTTCATCAAGCGAAGTTAAATCGTAAAGACTCGGAGTACGGAAGCCCTGGGAAAGGCCAGCGAAAACGGCGGAATCCCTATTAAGTGGCCTGCGCAAACGGACTCCGCCGGTAATAGCGCTCCAGTTTCTCTCAACGGAAGTAGGCAGCCCTGTCAGAGGATCTTCTACACGCCCGGCATCGAGCCCTGTCCAAGAAGCACGAAAACCTGGGACAAGGGTCCACCGCCCGACTGGGATTTCTCTCTGAAAATAAGCTGCTTGCGAACGCACCCGTGAATCATCCGCCACGGGGCCCTGGATACCAGTCGAAACGACTTCACCCGCTGCATTGGTCCCGTATTTGTAGGAATCGATTAATTCGTCATGAATGTCTACACCCCACAGCCAGCCAAATTCAGTGGCAAATCGGGCACCGAAAGCAAAATCATCAACTTCAAAACCTGTGACATCACCATTTGTTGGATTCCCATTTCCATCGCTCTTCATTCTGTCACGATCCTGAAAATGGCGATGAAGGCTCAAGGTAAATTGAGCATCATCTAGCCAGCCGCCAGCATTTGTCCACATCAATCGCCCCCAAGCCAGC
>DNPI01000173.1 GCA_003501525.1 Planctomycetota bacterium | reverse complement strand
CATAAGAATCTCCCTCGGCCGGGAGAGCAGGTGGTAGGCCTTGCGAGTGGCGGTTCGCTAAGGCAGCCAATACAGGTGTAAGGGCAAGAAGGCGCAGAACTTGCGCGCGTCGATTTGCGGGGTCTGTGACTTGGTCCGCTTCAGGGTATTCCGCTGCAAGGCCGCCGACGGCTGCCAACAGCATAGTCATTGGATGGGCAGTTTTCGGGAAAGAAGCAATTAGAGCCGCTGACGATTCCGGGACTCGAATCTCGGCATTGATTTCGCTCTCGAGTAGATCTCGTTGAGCAGGTGTCGGAAGTTCGGCCTCCAGGAGCAGGTGGATGATGTCGAGAAAATCGGATTTTTCTGCAAGTTGCTCAATGGGATAGCCGCGGTAGTTGAGGATGCCAGCTTCGCCGTCGATATAGGTGATTGAACTCCGGCATGTGACCGTGTTCGAAAGAGCTGGGTCGAACGACAGCATTCCGAAATCATCTTCTTTGACTTTGATGCCGCGAAGCCCCATTGCTGGGATTGTGTCATCAGTAATGGGTAACTCGAAAGAGTTGCCCGTCCGGGAGTCCTCGATGCGGAGGATATCCGGTGGGGATGTGGTGTCCTTTTCCTTGTCGGTCATTTTGGGCGCTGTAGGGGAGGCGGGATTCGAACCCGCACTGGAGGGATTTTAAGTCCCTTGCCTCTGCCATTGGGCTACTCCCCCGATGCAGCCTGACAGGTTAGCAGCACCTATCATTCTCACATGGTTAGACATCCGAAGTCTTGCTTCGCCATCGGCGCTCTTCTGCTTTTTTTTGCAGCGGCGATGTCTGCGTGGCGGTCTCATGGTTTGGTTGAACTTCTTCCTCCGGAAAATCTTCTTCGGTTTGACTCAGCTCTTCAGCAGCACACCATGGCGGGTGCTGGAGCCCTAGTGGTAGGGGTCTTGGGTTCGCACGTGCATTCCAGGTGGATCAGCTTGGCGGCTGTTTGCTTCGTTTTAGGCTTCGCTCTTTTTTGTGGCGATGTTTATCTTCGCGCATTTAGCTCTTCCTTGACTTTGCACACAGCTCCTTTTGGAGGCGTGCTTCTTATTCTTGGCTGGGCAGCGGTAGCCTGTGGCGCCTTGCTCGGGGGTTGGAGCCGGCACCCAGATTCGAACTGGGGATGAGGGATTTGCAATCCCTTGCCTTACCACTTGGCTATGCCGGCCCGCCGGGAGTCTAGTCAAGGCCACATAACGAGTCCAGATGCCATTTCTTACACTTTCTCTTTGTTTCTTAGGGCCACTTGTTTTTATCTATGGCGCTGGGCTTGGGAGGGTGCTGCTGTGCTTAGTCTTTTTTGCTGCCTTGGCGGTTGGAGAAGAGTTCACGCCTCTGGTTAGATCATTGCTGCTGCTTTTGCTGTGGAGTAGCGTTTTAACTAAATTAGAGAATAGAGGTGTGCCAAGAGCACGTATTAATGTCGCTTGGCTCAGTTTGCTTCTTTTGCCTGTTTGGCTGCCTTCGCTGTGCAATCCGCCGCCTGCTTGGGCGTGGGCGTTGTGGCCGGGTGCGGCCAGTGCTGGTTCCTGGAATCCCGCGGATTCGGGTGTTCTGTACCATCTTTGGGGAGCTGTGGTGCCGGCAGTTGGCACACAACATTGGCTCGCGCTGCTTCCGGCTGCGGCATGTTGGTTTTTGCTTTCCATTGTGAAAAGTCGTAGGAACCGGAATAGCCTGAGGACGAAGATTTCAGAATGAAAAAACTACTTTTTTGCACGGTCCCTCAGAATCTCATCAAGGAACCGCTACTTTTTACTTTGGGGAAAGAATTTGATGTCATTCCAAATATCAAAGGAGCAAGCGTGACGGATTCTGTCGCTATTCTCACATTGGAGATTGCGGGGGAGGAAGAGTGCGTTGAAGCTGCGGAGACTTTTCTTCGAGAGAGGGGAGTTCAGGTCGAAGTGTTGCCCCCTAGCGGGCGACTTTAGTCGTCAAAGTCATCCACTGGGGGGGCTGTTGATCTCGATGGTCCCGGGCTTGCTCCCGGCTCCGTCGACTTTTGCGCACCTTTTTTCGCGGTAAATCCCTCCCATTGGGCGTCGTCTTCTGCGAACCGGCGAATCCAGAGCCAGTGCCATTGTGCGGCAACCTTTTTATTAAAGAGCGCGGCCTCGAGGAATTCGGCGGAGCCGGAATCCAGAGCTTCAGTAGATTTCCAGCCAAAATTGGCGCCTTTACCGGACATTTTGGTGAGCAGGTCATTTAGGGCCAATTGGAAGCGGTTGTCCTCTTTTGTTACCCAGCTGCCTTGGAGCATGCCGTTGACAATGCCGGGGAAAGCCCCGCGGCCAATGTCGACCAGTCGGTCTCCTGCGCGGGAAGAGTGGACGCCTTCATTCGCGGCGAACAGGACGACGTCTTCTTTTATCCCCTCCCAGTCTTCATCGGAGGAGCCACCCCACTTTGGTAGGGATGGAACTAGCGTGAGGTCCAAAATGGCTAATTCAGTTATTCCTTTGTACTCAATGGTCTCCCCTGGATTCGGGGCTGTAAAGCCAGCGGAAGGAGGCGGTTGGCTGGGTTCTTCAGGTGAGAGAGAGCTCTCCTCTATTACCTCGACTGCAGGTTGCTCCTCAATCTCAGGGGGAGGTGCTGGCGCTTGGACTTCGACAATCGGCAGCTTTGGCTCTGGGGCTGTCTCCGTTATTGCTTCAGGGAGTTTTGCTTCGGTGTCCTCTGGGGTGTTGCCTCGGAATGCAAACCACCAAATAGCTCCGCCACCAATGATTGCAATGCCTGCTATAGCAGAGAGCAGGGGCGCTTTAGATTCTTGGGTTGCATCTCTTTCTTTTTCTCCCCTTCGCTGCCTGCGGCTGGACCCGCGCCGTGAAGCACCTCTCCGAGCAGTTCTTCCACGCGCCGGGCGCGCTTCTCGGGTTGGGGGCTCAGGCTTTTCCTCTTTGACTTCCGCTTTGGATGCGGTGTCGCTTGAAACTGCCTTCGCTTTTAGTTCTTCGAGGATCCGCGCTCCTCGCTCAGTACGTGTGGTGTTCTTTTCCTCAGACATTATTTTTCCTTTTTGGGAGAATGGCATTCTATAGCCCTACGCCCATTACTGGGTACCTGTGTATGTCCGAATCCTTTGACCTTAAGAGTCCCTTTTCTCCCGCGGGAGATCAACCGAGAGCAATTGCCAAGCTTTCAGGCGCTTTAAAGGACCCCGGTGCACGTCGAGTTTTACTCGGCGTTACAGGGTCGGGGAAAACTTTTACGTTGGCCCATGTCGTTCAGGAATTGCAGATCCCTGCTCTTGTTATGGCTCCAAATAAAACTCTGGCGAGCCAGCTGTACCAGGAGCTTTCTGCGCTGTTTCCCGACAATGCGGTTGAGTATTTTGTTTCGTACTACGATTATTTTCAGCCGGAGGCCTACATCGCTTCCAGTGACACCTACATAGAAAAGGACTCTCGCGTCAATGATCGCATTGATCGCATGCGGAACAAAGCTACAGCTTCGCTCCAAGCTAGGTCTGACGTAATAGTGGTGGCGAGTATCTCTTGCATTTATGGCCTTGGGGATCCTTCGGCTTACCGAGATCTTTCTGTTGTTCTAAAGTCGGAGCAAAACTTAAGGCGGCTAGATTTACTGGGAGATTTGATTAGGGCCAGATATGTGCGAACAGAGAACAATTTTGAGCCAGGTGCGTTCCGGGTTCGTGGCCGAGCTGTTGAGATATGGCCGGTTCATGAGCAGGACCGAATTTACAGAATTGAAATTGAGCAAAAAGGCGGACCGCACCTCTCAGTCTTTGACCCCCTTACAGGAGAAATTATCCAAGAGCCGGATGAGCTTTGTGTGTTCCCCGCGGGCCATTTCGTTCAGCCCGAGGATAAGGTGCAGTTGGCCATAGAGGGGATTCGTAGCGAATTGCTTGAGCGCGAATCGATTCTGCGCCGACAAGGGAAAAATCTCGAAGCGGAGCGACTTGTTAATAGAGTTGCGGCTGATCTGGAAGATCTCAAAGAACTTGGTTTTTGTTCCGGGATTGAGAACTATTCACGGCATTTAGAAGGCAGGGAGGCCGGGCAGCCACCTTTCACTTTGCTGCACTATTTCCCGAGTGACTTCCTTTGCGTCCTGGATGAGAGCCATGTGACATTGCCACAGGTTAATGGCATGGCACGCGGGGACCGATCGCGCAAAGAGTCGCTTGTGGAGCATGGGTTCAGATTGCCTTCAGCTGTCGACAATCGACCACTTAAGAGAGGAGAATTCGAGTCTTTGCTCGGTCGAGTGCTGTATCTCTCTGCCACTCCTGGACAGGAAGAGAAAGAGATTTCTGGAGCCGCTTGTGTTGAACAGGTCGTGCGACCTACAGGTTTACTCGATCCCGTGTGCGAAATACTCCCGGTCACGGGGCAAGTGGAGGCTTCGCTCAAGGAGTGCAAGGAGCGGATTGAAAACGGTGACAGGGTTCTTGTTACGGTGCTGACCAAGCGTAGCGCGGAAGATTTGACGGAGTTTTTGCAAGAGAGCGGAATACGTGCACGCTATCTCCATGCAGATGTCGACACCTTGGAGCGGTCGGAGTTGCTGCGC
>DNPI01000090.1 GCA_003501525.1 Planctomycetota bacterium | reverse complement strand
TGATTGCTCCTGTCAGACCACTCGCAGAATTGGGGTCCAATACGGAATCAACAAAAATTTGGCGCGAGAACTGAATAGAGACAAAATGGTTCGCCAAGTTCCCTGCAGGGTTAATGGCCTGCTCCGGCCAAGTTGACGGCGGCAAAATCGGGTTGGCATCAGAGGGTTGCGCAGCAATTAAATCGTCTAAGCTCCTTATCTCAACCGGGGCCCCTGTACCAGGCAAACCCGTCGAAGGATCATATGGGTACATAACGTAGGGCAGGAGCCTCCCAAAACCATTCGTAACGGTTTCAATTCGATGAGTCTGTGACGTTTCCCCTGAAGAAAGGGAGGTTTTCACCTCATCCGAATTAAAACAAGCCGAAAAAAGCCCTCCCAAAAGGAGTGCTGCTGGAAGAACAGGGAATTGTTTCGTCATGCTAGGAGGATCTAGACGCCAAACCCGCAGGGGCGTAGCTGACATGATGCCAAACCCCAAGGAGTTCGGCCATAGTCCTTTTCTGAGAAAATGGCCAAATTCAGTAAGTAGCTTGTGCGGAACACACGTTCCACCGCTTTACATTCTAGAGCAATGAAGTGACTAGGAAACAGAATCCTTTGCTCAACATGGAAACTATGGGCCTCGTAAGGCAAAATAGGGCAACGTGACCAAGGATTCCGCTTATCAACGACCCCCTTCGGGGCGCGAAGAACAAGTGGCGGAGAGAACACTTCGACCTAAAAATTTCGCCGAGTTCTTGGGTCAAGGACCTTTACTAGAGCCGCTGAAGGTCATGATGCAAGCCGCAAAGGAGAGAAGCGACGTCCTAGAACATCTCCTCTTTGCCGGGCCTCCTGGCCTAGGAAAAACAAGCTTGGCTCATGTTCTGGGAGCGGAGCTGGAATGTCCGCTCAGAATCACAAGTGGACCTGCACTCGAACGGGCGAAAGACCTCGTGGGAATATTGAGCGGACTCGAAGAAGGCAGCATCCTTTTTATCGACGAAATCCACCGTGTACCAAGAGCCGTTGAGGAATACCTTTATGGCGCGATGGACAATTTTCGACTCGAATTCACTCTCGACCAAGGCGTTCACGCGCGACTCCTCAAGCTGGACTTACCACCTTTTCTCCTCGTAGGCGCAACAACCCGCGAAGCTCTGCTTGGAGCCCCCTTGAGATCCAGGTTTGGTCATGTCCTGCATTTTGAACCTTACGAGATTTCCGCTCTAGAACAGATTTTAGGCAGAAGTGCTGAGATTCTTGATATCGAATGCTCTGCAACAGCTCGCGCGGCGCTTGCACGGCATTCCCGAGGCACTCCCCGCATTGCCAATCGTTTACTCCGCCGCGCTCGCGATGTAGCCCAAGTCGAAGGTCGCAAATCGATTTCTTCCGGAATTGTAAAACAAACATTCGAGCTACTTGACATTGACAACAATGGACTAGAAAGAGCCGATAGGAAAGTGCTCGAGTCATTAGCTCGAATGGGTGGAGGCCCCATCGGCCTAAAAACTTTGTCTGCTGCGGTTGATGAAGCAGAAGACACTATCGAATGGGTAATTGAGCCGTGGCTAATTAGGCAGGGCTTTTTAGCACGGTCACCCCAAGGGAGATTGCTTCTGGATGTTGGTTGGCAAGCAATCGGACAAGAAGGCAACAAGCGCAAGGAGCTTCCTCTACTCGAGGCCTCAGAAGACGGAGAAAACTAGGTTGCAGAGAAACACTGCTGTTCCGCGCATCCTGCTGTTCGCGTTCCTCATTGCTGCGCTCTGGTACCTCGGACAGGCCTCTATGGCCTCAAGCCCGAACTTTGTTTCCTCTGGTTCAATCTCTGTCCGCTTAACAGAATTCTGTGGTCCCGACCCCGTCGAGCTAGAAATGAGAGGTTCGTGGAATGTGAAAGATGCGGATGGCTCCATCCTGCTCGCTGGGTCTAATTTTCGCGGATGGCTAACGCCTGACCCAACCGGAGTGCTGCTGGGAGCCAGACTACTCGGCAACAAGACTTGCACACTTTCAACGGATGGAGATGCCGGGATAAGGCTAAGAGATAAAACTTATAGAGGTGAACTACAAATCAAAACCACTCGAGGGGCATCCGGCCTACCTCACGACCTCGACATTGTTTTGCAACTGCCCCTTGAAGATTACGTGCTTGGTGTCTTATGTGGAGAAATGCCTTCAAGTACACCTGGAGCTGAGGAGGCTTTAAGAGCACAAGCTGTAGTCGCCCGGACTTGGGCTCTCTGGAAAACAAACTTGTCAGGAAAACCTCTTCGGGACACTCCCGCTGACCAAAAATTTGTTGGTGTTGATTTCGAAACCCAAGCAGCCCAAAGAGCCGTAACCGCAACCGAAGGGCTAATTCTCGCGCATGCTGGGGAACTAATCCCCGCATTTTTTCATGCGGATTGCGGCGGGGAAACCGCTAATTCTGCCGCCGTGGGGTTTACAAAGCGGCAGTGGGCTCCGCTCTCTGGCGTCAAAGATGCTAATTGCATAAGCCCTTTTAAGTGGTCACGCACTATTCCAGCTTCGACATTGGATAGCTTCGCTCGCACTCATGGGTTAGGCAACTGGATTAGCCGCCTACAAGCTAGCGCCCGAGACTCAGGAGGCCGATGGTTGAAAATCGAACTAACCGGACCTTCAGCTAGAGGGCCTTTCTTTGGTGAAGATCTTCGGACCGGGTTCGCTGTCCCCTCAGCCCTTTGGCAAAAACTCACTGTGCTTGCAGATGGCTCCCTGGTCATAGCCGGCACAGGAAATGGACACGGCGTTGGACTCTGCCAAAAGGGAGCATTGAACGCTGCTCAAAAAGGGCATGACTACAGAGAAATCTTGAAACACTATTACCCAGAATCTTTAATTTCGACGCTGTATATAAACAGCTGAAAAGCCATGGCTTTTCATTTCAAACTAACCAAGGGAGCCGCCAAAGGACCTCGCACGGGAACCCTCAACACCCCTCACGGCGCTGTGTCGACTCCAGCGTTCATGCCCGTTGCAACGCGGGGAATGCTGCGAGGGATTTCTCCAACTCAGATACGCCCCTTAGGTGGCGAGATTGTCTTAGGCAACGCTTTTCATTTAGCCGCTCGACCTGGCGTGGAAACCGTACGAGCAATAGGAGGCCTGCATAATTTTCTCGGATGGGATGGGCCTGTCCTAACGGACTCAGGAGGATTTCAAGTTTTTTCATTGAAAGCCGCAGACCGTATTCATGACGCCGGCGTTCGAGTAGAACATCCCGTGCAAGGCGGACTTATCGATTGGACACCCGAATTGGCTTTTCAGACTCAAGCAGCCCTTGGCCCCGATATCGCAATGGTCCTCGATGTCTGCCCTGCAAACCCAAAAAATCAGGACGAAGTGGCACTAGCTGTAAAACGCACACTGTCTTGGGCTGGAATCCAAGCAAATTTGCACGAAGCACGCGGTGCTGCAGATTCAGGTCAAGCGCTATTTGGAATCGTTCAAGGCGGCACTCTTTCTGACTTGAGAGAAGAATGCGCAGCTGGGCTGCTGAGGCTAGGCTTCGACGGATTTGCCGTCGGAGGCGTAAGCGTGGGCGAGGGACACGAAGCCATGATGACCGGCCTAGACCTATCGGTGCGGTGGCTTCCACCCGAAAAAATACGCTACCTCATGGGCGTAGGTACGCCTTTAGATTTAATAGAAGCTGTCGCTCGCGGAATCGACATTTTCGACTGTGTTTTCCCTACCCGATCTGGACGGTTCGGTACCGCTCTCACCTGGGGAGGACGCCTAAATTTACTCAATTCACAATTCAAAGAAGATGCGGCTCCTATCGACCCCGATTGTCCATGCGAAGCATGTCGGAGCACAGTACCCCGAGGAGCACTTCGCGCAGGATTTCAAGCAAAGGAACTGCTCCCACCAATTCTTGTGTCGACACACAATCTACACTTCGTTTTAGATTTAATGAGCCGCATGCGAATCGCAATAGCAAAGGGAGACTTTGAGGCGCTTAGGACACAAATACGCGCAGCTTATCCCGCAGGAAAGCGACTTTTATCGTAGCGCCCAAAAAAGGCGGAGAGACCAGCTCCGCCAACTCCTAACCCAATAAAAACGAGAGCCCCGGCGAGAACAAGTAGCAGTACTTCACTCTGCTCCCAAAATGCACGCATCTTCCAGCCGAGGGCAACCAAAGTTAGAACTAAAATCCCACAACCAGGCAAAAAAAGCGGCCAACTCGGGCGGCCGGACTGCTTAAGCCAAACCGCCGCCGTCAATAAAGTAAGCCCAGCAATAAGTTGATTAGTTCCACCGAATAGCTGCCAGAGAGCCAGGCCAGCAGGCCGCCCGTCCACCTCATAGAAGGCAAAGAAAGCAATCGCACTACAAGCTACAGCGGCAGCCAAAAAACGATTCGCAAGGACCACTCTAAAGATTCGGCCACAAGGAAAATTTGCACACGCCCTCCCAATCTCTTCCAAATTGAAGCGCAAGAGTCGCGTCGCAGAATCAAGCGTAGTGAGAGCAAAGGAAACTACAACCATGGCAACCAACGTCACCGCGAGTTCTCCGGGAATACCAAGCTCCTGCACAAAAGACGCAGATCCTCGGATAAACACGCCCAGCTTTTGGTCCAAACCCTGAACAGACGCCCAATTCAAATAAACTTTAGCCCAAGCCTCTTTCCCACCCAACGTGCAGGTACAGGCGAGGACAGCCAAAAGGGCAAGCAACGATTCAGCCAACATGCCCCCATAGCCAACGGGCCGGGCGTGCGTTTCCTTCGCAAGCTGCCGCGCTGTAGTCCCACTCGAGACCAAAGCATGGAAGCCAGAGACTGCTCCACAGGCTACTGTAATAAAAACAAAAGGGAGTAACGGTGGTGCCCCAACAGGATTGGGATTAAAGGCTGGAGCATCGAAGGTCGGATTCGACAAGAAAAATCCGCTGTACATAAGAAGTAAACCTGTGCCCAACAGAAGAGCATTAAGAAAATCTCGCGCCTGAAGAAGAAACCAAACAGGAAGAACGCTCGCCAACCAAGCATACCCAAGCAATATCCAAACCCAGGTTTGGGTAGCAGGCCAAGACTCTGGACCAGAGACACCAAGCACCGGGAAGTAATAACCAGCTCCAACAAGCAGAAGAAGCGCCAGATAACTAACGACCGCAACTGGAAAAAGTCGAAATCTCTTTCGGTGCAATAGCCAACCCGCAATCATCGCCACAACCATCAAACCCGCAGACGGAAGAACAGATTCTGGAAACGAAGTCGTGGCTAAATCAAGTCGACTCGGGTCAAAATCGTCTCCCCAAGTAAAGAGTTTTGAAATGACAAAAACAAAAACTCCCATCGCCAAAGAGATTCCGAAAAATATAAGCCCGAGAAAAAGTGCCTTGGCACGCGCACCCAAAATACTCTCACAAAGCGAGCCAATGCTCTCACCTCGATGACGAATTGAAAGGACAAGAGCCGCAAAGTCATGGACACATCCAATGAATATGGCCCCAAAAACCACCCACAGGAGTGCCGGCAACCAGCCCCAAAAAACTGCAACTGCAGGACCCAGCATGGGAGCCAATCCAGCGATGCTTGCATAGTGATGCCCAAAAAGGACTTGAGGCCGGGTGGGTAAAAAATCCACGCCGTCACGAAGCGCATACGCGGGAGTGACCGCGGATTGACTCAACCGAAATATCCGGCGAGCTAGCCAACCGCTATAAAAGCGATAGCCCAAAAAATAGACTAGAAAAGCACCACCCGCGGCAAAGGCGGCCGGCATTTTTAATTCAACGTCTAGGCAGGACCCGGAGTTCTGAAATTTCGAGAACCCTTAACCCCGGAGCGGCCGCTGGCCGAGTCCAAGCACCACGAACTGCAACTTCCCGGCCAACAAAGTCCTTCAAGCGGAAACGCCCATCCGGCGACTGCACTGGATGCTTGCGCCCACCACGAATTACTGCATAAGGATAATCGGGAAAGAGTCGGGGCCGGTATTCAACCCAACCGACCCAAGTGTAAGTTTCAAGCGGAAACACATCTTCCGTTGAAATAAGGCGGAGCTTGGCCGAAGCTTCAGCAGCTTTGGCTTCACCTTCGAGTTCAGCTCTTCTCCCTACAGCAGCAAGTGCTGCAGCTCGAAATTGACGTAACGCATCCACCCGCGCTAAACCTCGGCGAGCTCTTTCCAACTCATCTTCGCCTTTGGAATGCCAAATTACCGTGCTAAGAGCAGCCTCAATGCCAGCAACAGTAACCGCAGAATAAGCCTCTATATCGCGCGTCACATTTTCGCTGTGGCGAGCCAAAAGGATTTCCACCTTAACCAAACCAACTGCAGGATTCGCTGCCACTGTGACAGGGTCGAGCCCCTTCAAAGGGTCAACCACTGCTTCTGCAATCGGGAGTAGACCCGGTGTAGGAGCCACCATTTCTTCCGCAACAGATTCTGTACCGTCGCTAGTACTGGAAGGCCGTAGAGGAACAGGCGGCTTTGCGGAGTTCCAATCCTTCGCCCACATTTCTTTTCTTGTTTCGGCTTCTAGAGAATTAGATAACACCCAAGCTCCCAGAGATTCGGGACTTTGAATCTGGACCCAGTCGCCCTGCACAGAGATCACTGGCACCGCAACTCCCTTCTCCAGCAAACCCAACGGGTACACACCAGCATCAGTCGAGGGCAAAGGACGAGCACGCAATCGGCTTGCAGTCACCGTTCCCCAACCTTCTTCTACCTGCAAAAATTGGCCATGCACCCATACCGGATATCCACCAGGGATTTGAATCCGCGACCACGGTTCCTTGGTTTCTACAACGCGTACCGGAGTTCCCGCAGACAATTCAGCGACAATATGAGTTCGGGAATCAAAATAGCAATGCACAGTTGCATCGTCACCTTTAACACGAGCACAAGAGGCACCCTCACCTTCTTGAGCAAGAAGGCCGAAAGGCGAAAAAGCAGAGACCAGGAGAAGGGGTAGCAACATGGGGAGGAAATGGGAAAGACAGGGGATAGGGAGTATGGCCATAGGGAGGTGAGACTTCAAACCAGACTCGCGTTATCCTGCACATGATTTCACATGGAATCCTATCTCCCCCTCCTGACCGGTCTCCTTTTAGGCATATGTGTCGCCCTTTTCGGCGTCATCTACCACCTTCGAAAAAAAACCTTCGCTGCCCCGCATGATAAGGAGGACGAAACGCTCCTTTTGGGCCTCAAAGACATCGCCCAAGAAGTGCTCGAAGCTCGCACAGAATCTTTAGCGAAAACAAACGAAAAAAATATCGGAGATATCCTGAAGCCACTCGAAAAAGATATTGCAGACTTCAAAAAGCAACTCGCGGACAATCGCGATGCAACTGCAGAAAAACACGGGGATTTGGGTCGACAAATCAAAGAGCTCAAAGAGCTGAACCTGCAAATCAGCGACGAAGCCCGGGGACTTACCCTAGCCCTCAAGGGAGAAAATAAAACTCAAGGCAACTGGGGCGAAATGGTTCTTGAGCGAGTACTCGAGATGTCGGGATTAGAAGAAGGCCGCGAATACAAAAGGGAGGTTACTGAAACTGACGAGAGCGGGAAGCGGAAACGGCCAGACGTAGTCGTTCTACTCCCCGAAAACCGACAAGTCGTCATTGACTCCAAGGTTTCGATAAAAGCCTACGAAGGATACTGCGCAGCAGAAGACGAAGAGGAGCGCACGCAAGCACTCAAAGCCCATATCGCTTCTATCAAATCTCACGTGAGCAACCTTTCCAGCAAGCGCTACCAACATCTAGAGGCTCTCAATACTCTCGATTTTGTACTCATGTTCATGCCCATTGAGGCCGCTTTCACAGAAGCTTTGCGCGCCGACCGCGAAATTTTTAACGACGCAATCGCAAAAAACATCGTCATTGTGACACCAACAACGCTTCTCGCAACGCTCCGAACCATTGACACCATGTGGAACAGCGAACGACAAGCCAAGCACGCTCAGGAAATCGCAAGGCTGGGAGGGGCCCTGCATGACAAATTCGTTAATTTTGTGGCAGACCTCGAGTCGATCGGCAACCGAATTAGACAGGCAGACGACGACTACGAGAAAGCTATGAACAAACTCAGCACAGGCAAAGGTAGCCTGATAGCTCGTGTGCAAAAATTAGATTCGCTTGGAGCAAAAACAAGTAAAAAGCTACCCGAGCACCTCACTGAAAATGAGCCCGCTAAACGCGACCCTCAAAGCCCTCCGGCGATAGCGCAGGAGAAAGAAAAAGAAATCGACAGCTGACTCGATAGCTTCAAGCACAGCTCAAGCATCGCGAAATCCTGCAATGCAGCGTCAGGCTCAGCCGGATTAAGACCAGATACTGTGATGAGCCATTTGCAACAACGCAGCGCAACCAATCCCAGCAAGAGTTCCTAATACATACCCACCAATAGCAAGAAGCACCCCAACCGGCGCAAGAGCCGGATGGAAGGCAGCTGCGACAACGGGAGCCGAGGCAGCACCGCCAACATTTGCCTGAGACCCAACAGCCAAAAAGAAAACTGGGGCGCGAATCCACCGACGAACAAACAGAAGGGTGCCCGCGTGAATAGACA
The DNA here is from genome assembly GCA_003501525.1 of Planctomycetota bacterium. Classification (GTDB taxonomy): domain Bacteria; phylum Planctomycetota; class UBA1135; order UBA1135; family UBA1135; genus UBA1135. The sequence goes on along the minus strand of DNPI01000090.1, from coordinate 3,482 downwards.
TCCAGACGGCGCCAACCGCCAGAAATCCCATATTCCCGGGATCCAGGATTTGCCGAAAATCTGCCTTGGCACCAATACTCGTTACCAATAAGTAAAGAAATACGGAACCCAGCGTCGAGGCACCGGCACCCTCAAGATTGCGAATCGGAGTAAACGAAAGCCCGATTGAAAAAACTGTCACAAGAAGAATCACCCAAGTGAAAATACCAACAATGTCTCCAATCTCCGGGAGGAAGGGAGCAAGAGACCAAGCAGTTGCAGTTCCTCCGAACCCGAGAGCCAGCATCAAGAACAAATCGCTAAGGCCGGGGGTGCGCCGAGATTGCTTTGCAAATTTCTCTGCACTTTCACGAACCACCTCCAACGTCTCTCTATTCGCCCCTAAAGATGCATCCATCCCCTTCTCACGCCCTGCAAAGAGAAGAAGGAATGCCATCCAGATATTGGCGACCGCCACATCAATCACCACCATCAGTGGCAAAATCGCATCATCAACCCCCACACTCTCGCCAACAGCCACAAAATTAGCTCCGCCCCCAATCCACGAGCCAGCGAGAGCAGCAAGCCCCTTCCAAGCCTGCTCACCCCACTCTGCAGGTATCAGCGGAGAGCAAAGTAAATAAGCAATTGGCCCCCCCAGAGCGATGCTCGCAGTACCCGCAAGAAAAAGAACAATGACAGGCCGACCAAGCCGAACAATGGCCTTGATATCCACAGCAAGCACCAAAAGAATTAAGCTCGCCGGCAGCAGCCATTGCTTAATAAAATTAAACAAGGGAAAATCGCCTTCAGAGGGTATTAAGCCACAATTCGAAAGGACTGTAGGAACGAAATAAGCAAACAGCAGGAGCGGTACGCGCGCAAAGAATCGCTTCCCCCACGCAGTAGATTCCAGAAAAAAAAGACCCGCTAAAACCGAAAGCAAAACGGCAAAAACAGCAACAGGGTCTGAAATATATGCCAAGAATCAGCCCTGTGGAAAATCAGGAGGTGGCGGAAGTCCCGGACCACTCGACGGCGCATTGGCCTCAGGAGCGTTGCCGTGGAGCTTTACATGCTCGAGCCGGTGCACTGGCGCAGCCACCGGCTGCCCCTCAAGAATGAGTCGAAAAATATATGTTCCGAACTCTTCAAAGGGGAGACTGGCCAAGCGAATGACCGCCCGGGCCTTCGCCTTCCTATCTGCGAGCTGAACAGGAGGAAGTTGGAGATCAACTATTCCTCCACTGGGAGCTTCAATTCGAAGGCCAACCTTGTAACTACCTTTTCCATCGGCAAGCCCAATTGCCACAGAAAAAACCGGCAGCTGACCAGGGAGATCCACGGAGTGCAGCGAGTCAAAAAGACCCACCATGCAAAGCTTCCCCTGCTCATCGCGAAAAGCATAATCGCAAATGTGAAGCCACTCGAGGGTTGGAAGGGCACTGGACATAAAACTAGTGTAAATGGAGACGGGCCGCACCGAAGTGCGACCCGTCTACCTTCGTACTTGGGTTCCAGGCTACATGCCTGCGCCGGCTTGCGCCTTAGCGCCGTCCACCAAGCTCTTCAGCATTCCAACGGCGGCAACAGCAATCACCAGGTTTACAAGAGCACTAAAGATTGCGGAAATATATCCCCCAATCCAGGTGATCTCACCAAGAACTGCACCAGCATTACCCCATCCGGGAGCGTTCAGGAAAACCAGAGCGGCAGCGCCGATGGCGTAATCCTTGGCACGAGATTCAGGCACGCAAGTCCAACCAATGTAGACTCCAGCACCAATAAGAATAAAACTAGCAAGAGCACCGACTTGCCCCGTAAGAGCATCGCCAGCAACTCCGCCGATGAAAGCAACGGCTAAAGCCAACCAAAAAAGGTTCTTCGACATTTTTTTTCCCCAAGTATTTGAGTTTAGAGTACACCCTGCCCACGAAGTGCCGGGCTGGGCTATGTATACGGAATCGGCAGTCAACTCCTCCCTTTCCACCACTTTCCCGCGCTGAAGCACAATTGCCCCACCATTGGAACCCTAAAAGCTTTTAAACAGGTGTTTTATAGGAATGCTCTTTTTGGCGAAATAATGCAAAAAAGACTGAAATATCTACTTTGCGCGGCCTCCAGCATATTTACGAATTCCTATATTTTACTAATCTCTGTGGACAACAGAAGATGATGCTTGATCCGCGGGCAACAATAGGATTTCCGCTGCGTTCACGTGTTGCGGCCGACTCGCAGCCCATCCAACAGCCTGCGCTACATCCTCCGCAACCAACGGCAACATTCCTTCATAAACCGCGGAAGCCTTTTCAGCATTACCACGGTACCGCACTATGCCAAATTCCGTTTCTACCAAACCGGGATCGACGGTGCTGACCTTAACGCCCGTACCGCTCAAATCGAGCCGCAGGGATTTTGTTAGTGCATCAACGGCATGTTTAGTTGCGCAGTAAACATTCCCCCCCGGATAGACCTCGCGCCCCGCGATTGAACCAATGTGTATCAAATGCCCTGCTCCACCAGCAACCATCCCGGGCAAGAATGCACGATTAACAGCCAGCAGCCCCTTAACATTGGTGTCGATCATCTCGTCCCAGTCAACACGCTTCCCCTCGTAGAGAGGGCCAAGCCCACGAGAAAGGCCTGCGTTGTTAACCAAAATATCTGGGACACCCACAACCCGAGAAAAGTCCTCAACAGCATCGAAGTCTCGCACATCAAGGGCTTGAACAGACGGTGCCTCCATCCCTTGCTCCATCAATTCCTCGGCCAAGCCCTTTAAGAGACTTTCCCTACGAGCAGCCAGCCAAAGCCGCGCTCCTCCCTCTGCAAAAAGGCGAGCACAAGCTGCTCCGATACCAGAACTTGCACCGGTAATAACAACTGTGCGCCCCTGAAAGGAAAAGCTCAATACTCGAGAGCTCGCGAATCACGCAAGCTACAAAGTCGAGCAACAAAATCCGGAATCGACAAGACCTCTTGACCATCCCGGCCATGGACACGCAAGCTGATTGCTCCAGATTCTGCCTCTCGCTCACCAAGGACTGCCATGAAAGGTATTTTTTCAACTTCACAGTCACGGATGCGTCGTCGCAAAGGACCTTCCGTGGGAACGGCGACCCGAAAACCAGCCGCTTTCAACTCCTCCGCAAGAACATTTGCCACTCCTTCCTGCTCAGCCGTAATCGGCAAAACAGCAACAGGAACCGGACATAACCAAATGGGGAACCATCCTCCGAAATGCTCAATGAGACCTCCAACAAAACGCTCAAAAGAACCATAAATAGCCCGGTGCACCATCACAGGGCGTTTCAGCTGATTATCCGCATCATTAAAATTAAGATCAAAGCGTTCTGGCAAGTTGAAATCGACTTGAACAGTAGGACCTTGCCATTCACGCCCCAACGCGTCGCGCATTTTAAAGTCAATTTTTGGCCCATAAAAAACGCCGCCACCCGGGTCATCCTCAAGATGCAACTCTCTCCGCGCCGCCGCTCCTCGAA
>DNPI01000175.1 GCA_003501525.1 Planctomycetota bacterium | reverse complement strand
CAGAAAGGGTGGCTGGCCAAGATAGAAGGAGAAGGCCGCCGAGTCAGCGAAGCTGCCCACGACGCCTTTGCTCGTGGAGAAGAGGAAGAGGGCCGCAGCTATTGGACCTATGGCGAGGTAATGGAAAAGATTATTGGATATGCGTGGAAGAACGGAGAGCCAGGAATGCTTTTCCTTGATCGCGCAAATGCTGACAACCAGGTACCCAATCTTGGCGACTATGAATCCACTAACCCATGTGGTGAGCAATGGCTGCTGCCTTACAGTTCTTGCAATTTAGGCTCTATTAATTTGGGCGCCTTCTATGTGGGGGATGCACCGGAGAATGCGGATTGGCAGGACCGCGTGAATTGGGATGCCTTTGACGAGACTGTTGACCAGACGGTTCGCTTTCTCGACAACGTTGTTTCTATTAACAAATTCCCGATTCCGGAGATTCGTGATAGAGCAAACCAGGAGCGAAGAATTGGCTTAGGCGTGATGGGTTTCGCAGACCTCTTGTTCCGCCTCGGAATTCGTTATGGGTCGGAGCAAAGCTTTGAAGTGGGAAGAGCGTTTTCGCAACGCATGATGGACCGCTCTCTTTTTGCGTCTGAGCACTTGGTGGAAGACGATGGGCGCGAGCCATTCGGAGCCTGGAAAGGGAGCAAGCCGTATTCAGAGGCAGCAGCTCCTCGAAGGAATTCGCATCTCACTACTGTTGCACCAACAGGCACCATTTCGATTATTGCCGGCTGTTCTGCGGGCATCGAGCCTCTTTTCTCCCTTGCCTTTAAGCGGCAGGTGATGAAGGACGCAGATGGCGTCCCAGTGGTTATGAGCGAAGCCAATATGGACTTTAAGGTGGCTCTTGAAAAAGCCGGAATCGAGGAAGAGGAGATAGGCGCAATTACGGAAGTTGCCCTAGAAGATGGAAGCATTGCTTCGTGTGATATTCCAGCTGATTTGAAAGATGTCTTTGTTACTGCTCACGATGTGGATCCTCAAGAGCACATCCTTATGCAGGCGGCATGGCAAACGGGGATTGACAATGCGGTTTCAAAGACAATTAATTTGCCGGCCGATTCCAGCCCTGAAGATGTTCGCACGGCTTATTTGCTTGCTTGGAAGGAGGGGTGCAAGGGGATTACGGTTTACCGGGATGGGTGTCGAGAAATGCAGCCCATGGCTCTGGCCGAGAAGCCCGCTGAGGGCACCAAGGCCCCCGGTGATCTTCAGCCAGTAAGTTTGCCTGAAATTATGCCCAGCTTGAGAATTCGGCAGATGACCCCGTTTGGGAATATGCATGTAAAGATTTCTGTCGACCCTCAGACGGAAGGTGAAATGGAGGTCTTTGCTCAACTTGGCAAAGGAGGTGATGTTGCCAATTCAGATTTGGAGGCGATTTGCCGAATGCTGTCGCTGTTCCTCCGCTGTGGTGGTTCCTTGGGGATGGCTCTCCATCAACTTGAAGGGATCGGCTCTTCTCTTACCGTTCCATCAAAAGATGGTCGGATTATGTCTCTAGCCGATGGCCTAGCTAAGGCTTTGCACAAATACGAAGGGGCCAAAAACAATTTTGGCTTGCGTGCGCTGCTTCTCGGTGAGGCGAATCTAGAGGAAGCCGTGGGGACGACAGGCTCGACGGCCGCAAGCGCCCCGGGTGCTCGAATGGGCAGCGGCATGGGCGGAGCATTTAAGGTTAAATGCCCTTCGTGTGAGCACGGCGTTTTGGCTTTTGAAGAGGGCTGCAGCAAATGCCATAGCTGTGGCTATTCTCAGTGCTAAATAACGCCTTTAAGAAATGAGAGCGTTGCGGGCCCTCACCAGGGCCTGCGCAGCTTTCTTAAGGTCTTCGCCGGTCTCTTGCCCGCCTAAGGAAAAACGAAGAGTAGAAAGTGCCAGCTCTTCTGGGATTCCGGCTGCAGCCTGGACTCGTGAGACTTTTGGAGAATCGGAGTTGCAAGCCGACCCGCTGCCGACTTGAATCCCTTCGGCCTCGAGGTGATGTATGAGGTTGGCTGCCCGGGTTCCGGGGAAGGCTGCGGCAAGGATTGAACCCATAATTTCATTTTCTTCTTCGGGTCCAAGTACTTCCATATCTGGGGCTGCCTCCTTTAGTGCGGCAAGGAGGTCTTGCCGCAAATCCAGCATCACGCGGGGTGTTTCGTTTAATTGTTTTCGCCGCGCAGTAGCTGCCGCCGAGAAGGCTGCAGCTCCCATTACGTTTTCAGTGCCGCTGCGGAGTCCTTCTTCTTGTCCGCCTCCTACGAAAAGGGGCTTAGGGTCTGGGCAATGATTCGACAGGAATAGTGCTGCGCAGCCCCGGACTCCGCCAATTTTGTGGGCTGCTACTGATGCTGCATGAACCCCAAGCGCATCCAGGGGTTCATGCCTTTTGCCAACAGCTTGTACGGCATCTGTATGAAAAATTGCCTTTGGGGCAATCGTTCGTGTCAGTTGCGCGAGTTCCGCGAGGGGGTTCAAAGAGCCCAGTTCATTGTTTGCCCACTGAATTGTCACAAGGGCAACGTTATCGCTTAAAGCTTCCTTGAGTGCACTGGGGCGAACAATGCCGCCTTTGTCTACAGGGACTTCTTCAACGGAAAACCCTAATTTCGCTAAAGACTCGGCCGCCATCGTTGCTGATGGATGCTCAGCAGCGCCTACCAGTATTCGGTCTAATCCAGCCCGGGGACTTCCAGCGAGTCCTTGAATGGCAAGGTGATTACTTTCTGTTCCAGATGAGGTCCATACCACTCGAAATTCGCTTGCCCCAAAGGCCGATTTCAGTTCATTGCGGCTTTTTTGGAGCCATCTCGCGGCGGTTGCCCCTGCTTGGTGCGGAGACCCGGGGTTTGCAAAAGCTTCCGCTGAGGCCTTCACGAAGGCTTCAATTGCCTCGGGCATGGGGGCTGCCGTAGCGGCGTGGTCGAGATACAGGGGGGGTGACACGGCCAGACATTCTCCCACGTCCCTAGAATCAGCCAACTATGAGTCTTCTCCTATCCCTTGCTTTCAGTTTTTCCGCTCCCTTGCAGCAGCAACCAGAAGATGGAAGGGGACAAGGGATCTTTTCTCAAGAGTGGCACGCTGATCGGCGAACAGCGCTTATGGAAAAAGTCGGCAAGGGGGTTATTGTTCT
>DNPI01000007.1 GCA_003501525.1 Planctomycetota bacterium | reverse complement strand
AACAGCGGCATCATGAATTTTCGGGTAGTAGAAAATCGATCTCGCAACGCAGGGATATCTACACCATCCCTACCAAGTTGCTCAACAACGGCATCCCGCAGATTTTCGACATTGCAAGTTGCAAACCAAATGCCCTTCCCTGGAGAAAGGATTTCCTTTTGATCATTTAGATATTCTAAAAGCACCAAAATTCGATCTTCACTCACTTGGCATTGGTCCGCAAGTTCTTTTACCCCCCCGGGGGACAACCCACTAGTGGTAAGAAACTCCAACAGCACATCACCTTCTCGGGCAATATTCTCTGGGATTTCCACATCAGCTAACTCCCAACTTTTCCCTGCTTGTCGAATAAGGCCCAACTCGGCGAGCCCTGAAGCTTCCATCTCAGAAACAACATCAAAAGTTTCCTGACCTAAACGAGCTCGTAAAACTTCAACAGGAATGGCAGTCCGATGAGGACAAGATTCTTTAAAACCCTCAAGGGCTATCCGGATTTGCTCTCCGGCAGCATCCGCGCCTTGAATGGCAATCCATCGACCATCATCAAGGTTCTGCACTAAATCGATGGAACGCGCAGATTCCAAAGCGGACAAAACGCCCTCTTCTGTACGCCCCAACTTAGACGCTAGTTCTCCTAGGTGACACGGTTTTGCCAACCAGCCCAGCAGCGCAGCCGCTAAAGCAACGGGGTCCTCCAAAGACATCAGCAATTCGGAAAGGGCCGAACGTTCAATCTCATCTTTAGATTTCAACCGCCGCACCGCAAAACCTAAAAAACGCCCGCTCGCGAGATTGCGTGCTGGAGACGGCCTTCTAATGAGAAGCCTGTCTCCCGCCGCAAGCGCAACGGAGGCTGAAAGCTCTAAATCAGCCAGATAAGGCCCTTCCTCAGGCCTTTCTGGTGGAAGAAAAAGTTGAGCGGGTACAGCGGCTGTACCCGCCAAAACATGAACAAGAGATCCACTTTTAAGATGAGGAGAGCCTGGCAGAAAAGTAATAGCAGCTCTCAGAAGCGAGCCAGCTTCTAATCCATTTGGAGGGACCAAAACGCTACCGCGAGGACAATCTGCCGGTCGAAAATCGGGAAGATTGAGAGCTGTACGGAAGCCCGGAAAAGCACAGCCTGCCTCTCTCCCGTGCACTTGGATCCGCCGAACACGTGTAATTTTATTCCCGGGGAGGACCATCACTTTCTCCCCTTCAGCGAGCACCCCGGCCACGCTCACACCAGTAGCAACTGTCCCAGCTCCGTGAAGAGCAAACGAACGCTGAACCGGCAGCCGAAAAATCTGATTGCTTTCATCCTTCGCCGTAACGCCTTCGACAAGCTCGCGAATCGCTGTGCGAACCTCATCCAATCCTTCTCCGGTCTTCGCGCTCGCGGGGATTAACTGACATTCCCCCCAGGGAGTGCCCGCTATCATCTCCATCACCTCCTCTCGCACAAGATTGACAGTTTCGATATCTACTAAATCGACCTTGTTCAACACAACCAGACCCCTCCTTACACCCATCACTTTAAGCACTTCAAAATGTTCCCGCGTTTGAGGCATCACGCCGTCATCACAAGCCACGACAAGTAAAGCGGCACCCATGCCCGTTGCACCTGCAACCATTTTTCGAACTAATCGCTCATGCCCAGGCACATCCACAAAACCCACTTCTAGTCCATCGTCCCATGCAAGCTGGGCATAACCCAAGTCGAGAGTAATGCCACGCTCTTTCTCTTCAGCCCAACGATCTGGATGTTCTCCACACAGAGCCTCCACCAAGGCTGACTTGCCATGGTCAATGTGCCCCGCAGTTCCTACTACCACAGGTATGGGTTTAATCTCAGTCATGTGTAAAATTCTGCAGAATGCTAACAGTAACTAAAGTCTATGCACCTTGAACCTCTGACCTCGGAAATGCCAATCCATAGTTTGGGCAGGCATTTGAAAGCCCGCTTCGGCCGCCGTTTGCGAAGGGTAATGCTCGATCTTGGAACAACCTGCCCCAACCGTGATGGCACTTCCGGCTTAGGCGGCTGCATTTATTGTGATGTCCATGGAAGTGGAACAGGGGCCACTCGCCGCGGGCTCAATATCGAAACCCAGTGGAAAAGCGAGCTGGCTCGAGTACAAAGGAATCAGGAGGTAGGCCCAACAGCCATCCTGTATTTTCAATCTTACTCGTCCACTTGGCCAGACTTAGCACCGCTTTCTTCCGCTTTGACAACAGCACGTGCTTGGGCAAATGATGCCCCAGTACTCTCAGTCGGAACTCGGCCAGATTGTTTTTCACCTGAAGCAGCAAACCTCTTGGCAAAGCAAAAAAACTATTTCCAAGATGTCTGGATTGAATTTGGCCTTGAAACCGCTAGCAACGAGGTGCAACGCATAATCGGGCGCAACGATAGTCTCGAAAATTTCCACCGCGCCTGCCGAGTGGCCAGGGATTGTGGTTTAAAAGTCATTGCTCATACCATCGCCGGGCTCCCAGGAGAAAAACCAGATGGTTTAATAAGGCAAGTACGAGAATGCGCCGAAGCACAAGTCAGCGGAATAAAATTCCACCAATTAATGGTTCTACGCAAAACAAAATTAGCTGCAATGTGGCAACGCGGAGAAATTCAACTGCTAACGCCGCCGACCTATGTGGCCATGGTGGCCGATGCCTTGGAAATACTTCCGCCTGAGGTTGTAATCCACAGACTGGCTGCCGCTGCTCCAAAAGAAGAATATCTTGCTCCCCTTGGATGGC
>DNPI01000051.1 GCA_003501525.1 Planctomycetota bacterium | reverse complement strand
TTGGGCTTTTGCAGCGATTGCGATAGTGTTTTCTTTTGTGTGGAGGCGAGCAGCTTTTGGAGTCCTTTTTCTTCTCCCCTTGGGGGGCGGTTGGCTTCAAGCAGGGGAGAAGCAAACCATTTGGTATTGGGGGATAGACCAAGCCCAAGAAGATTTTCCGCGATGGTGGAATCTCGAGTTTGCCCGCACCCCTTTGCCTTTGGAGGGAGATTCCGGGGCAATACTTTTGCACTCTAGCGAGGGGGTTTGGAGTTGGGTGCGGCCTTGTGCCGAGCCTACGCTTCCAATCGATTTAGTTGCTTGGATTGAAAAGAACCCCCTGCGCCCTGAGGTTGTGGGCGGAGCAGTGGAATTGCATGCTTTATTGGCTTGGTGGGCTAAGGGAGAGAGGGATGAAGAAGGCATCCGTTGGGGAATTCTTGCTAATGGAGACCTAGTGCGTCGTCCTATTTCACAGGTATCCTCGCCTTGATATAGAGTCTGGCCTTGTCGCCCTGTTCGACCGTCCCTAGAATGGCCGACCCTTTTGGCACATCCTGCCCTTGTTAAGGATTATGCGACCTCGTACTTCTCACTTGAAACCTGCTGAACATCAGCGGGCGTGGCATCTTGTAGATGCGAAGGATGCTGTCTTAGGTCGCATGGCTGTTGAAATTGCAGTACGCCTACAAGGCAAGCATCTTCCAACGGTTTCCGAGCACTTTGACTGTGGAGACGCGGTGGTTGTTGTGAACGCTTCGCAGGTTCGGGTTACAGGCGCGAAAGAGGCACAGAAGGTTTATGTGAGAGTAACTGGGTATCCAGGTGGTCGACGTGAAGATACGTACGCGGATCTAAAGGAAAATTATCCGGAGCGAATCATTCAGAAAGCTGTGCAGCGGATGCTTCCTAAGAACCGTCTTGGTAAAAAAATGCTCAAGAAACTTTTTGTTTACCCCGGCGCCGAACACCCTCACGGTGCTCAAGACCCAAAGCCCTTGGAGATTGGCTAACCATTGACTGAAACCTCAGAAACCCCAGAAGTCCCGGAGGAGGAGGCTGTTGAAGCTGAAGCGGTGACTGATTCCACTGAAAATGAAGAGGCTGCTGCAGCTGTCGAAGAGGCAACTGAGGCGGAAGTCGTTTCTGCAAAGGTGGAGCCCGCAGAGGCAACGGAAGAGAGCCTTCCTAAGGAAGAAGTGGTTGCCGCAAAGGAAGAGTCTGAGGATTTGCCCGCTGCGGATAATTCCGCGATGTCTTTGGATGGTTTGGCCGCAGGTGCCGGTGAGCCGGAAGTGCTCATCGATCCAATTGGTCGTTTAGAAAACCCTGCCGAAGGAACGTTTTTGTGGGGCACCGGGCGTCGGAAGAATGCTCGGGCACGTGTGCGCATTCGCCCAGGAGACGGAGACTTCACAGTTAATGGAAAGCCTATGAGGGATTACTTTCCTCGATCAATGGACCAGAATCAGGTGCTTGGGCCTTTGCGTACTCTTTCGGTGCAAAAGAAGGTCGATGTTTGGGTGAACGCTGAGGGGGGAGGTTTTACCGGCCAAGCAGGTGCCGTGCGAATGGGCTTGGGCCGAGCATTGATGACCTTGTACCCCGACTCTCACGATGTGCTCAGGGAAGAAGGGCATTTGACTCGTGATCCGCGAATGGTCGAGAGGAAAAAATTTGGCCGTCACGGTGCCCGCCGCGGGCATCAGTGGGGCAAGCGCTAGTCGTTCCCGATGGCTGGTCACTCCCACTGGGCCAACATCCAGCGGACAAAGTCTAAGCAGGATGCTAAACGTGGGAAGATTTTTAGCAAATGGGCTAAATTAATCATGAGCGCTGCTCGCTCTGGCGGCGGCGACCCTTCGATGAACTTGCCATTGCGGTATGCCATTGAGCGGGCGAAAGCCGACAATATGCCCAAAGACTCAATTGAAAGGGCTATTCGGAAGGGAGCGGGAGAGGATGGCGAAACTCGGCTTGAAGAAGTTCAATACGAAGCCTTTGGTCCTGGTGGAGTGGCTTTCATGATTGAAACTCTTACTGATAATCGAAACAGAACTGCTCCGAACCTCCGTAATATCCTTTCCAAGAAGGGAGGGAATCTTGCCGAATCGGGCGCCGTTTCTTGGATGTTTCAGCGTAAGGCTGTTTTTGCTATCCCGAAAGAGGGCTTGGATGAAGACGCTGTGATGGAGCTTGCTCTTGATGCTGGTGCTGATGATGTAACAGCTGACGAAGAAAAAATCTTTGGCGTCGAAGCAGATCCCGGTCAATATTTGGAAGTGAAAGAGGCTATTGAAAAACAAGGGTGGGAGATGCTTGATGCGAGTATCCGATATATTCCTGATAACACTCTTGAGGTCGATGGTGATTTGGGTACTAAAGTCCTCGAGTTAGTCGAGCTAATTGAAGAAGATGAGGATGTTCAAGAAGTTCATCACAACGCGGAGTTCGCCGAAGGCTAGAATTTGACCATGCCAGGGCGACCGCTTTCTATTCTTACTGCTGATTCTCTAGTTGAGTCTGCCTGCCGTGAGGCGGCGGCGAAGGCCGGTGAGCAGGCTGTTTCCGAGGTGCAAATCCTCGAGAACGTTTCTCAAGCTGAAGGGCTTGAGGGTCTTGTGGTGGTGGACCCTCGTGTTTTTTCTGGAGGAGGGGTTCACGAGTGGTGTTTGAAATTCCTCCGCGAGAATCGAGCGCTTCTGTTTCTGCTAACTGCCGGCAATACCGGAGATGCAGACGGGCTCGCCCGTTTTGTAGGTGCTCAAGGAGCATTAGGTTTGCCTCCTAATGTCGATGATCTGGCCAGCCGGCTGGCGTCTCCTTTTGGGGCGCCAACGGGACCGCGGCCGGTGCCTCTGCCTGAAGTTGATGCACGAGACCTTGAAGGAACGCTAGCAGCGGCCCTTTCAGGCGGAGAAGACGAAGATGTTTCGGATTCGCGGCAGAGTTTTTTGGCTGCAGTTTGTGATTCTGAAACCGGCTTGTATTCCGCAGATTTTTGGAGACACCGTCTGGATGAAGAATTTAAGCGATCTAATCGCTTTCGGTTTCCTCTTGGAATATGTTCCTTTGCTTTCGACGGCGAAGTCGATGACGGAAGCCTCTTAGATATCGCGTCCATTATTTTGACTGATACGCGTGATGTGGATGTGGTTGCTCGATTTGGCCTTAATACTTTTGTTGCTCTCTTGCCGCACACAGGGCCGGAAGGCGCTCGACTTTTTGTGGAACGGGTAGAACAGAGATTGAGTGAATTAGGCCTCGAAGACCTCGTTGGCGATTCCGTTGAATGGAACACTGCTGTTGCGATGTGCCCCGATGCAGAACTATCCAATTCTGATGCCTTTTTGAGTCGGGTTCTTCCGGCTCAGCTCGCCTAACGTTTCTGGCATCTGCTTGATACTATGGCGGTCATGCGAACCGTACTTCCGCTGGCATTCCTTCTTTCGTTGGGGGTTGCTTCTCCGGCTCAGGTGGCTGGGCAGAAAGCGCCTGAAATTTCCGCATCCAGTTGGCTTAATTCCCCACCGGGAACTTCTCTTGCCGATCTCAGAGGGCGAGTCGTTTATTTGGAGTTTTGGGCTACTTGGTGAGGACCGTGTAAGTCAGCAATTCCACATCTCGTTGAGGTTTGGAAACAATATGCGCCGGAGGGACTAGTGATGCTTTCGTTGACAGATGAATCTTCGAGTGTTGTCGAAAAGTTTCTGGAAAAAACAGAATTGCCGCTCCCCATTGGCGTCGGAAGCAAGACTAAAAAGGATTATGGGGTTAGAGGGATTCCTGCTGGTGTGTTAATTGATCATCGAGGTTTGGTTGCATGGCGGGGGCATCCCGGCAGCGGCGCTTGGGTCAAAATGATTCCGCGTTTGCTTGAAGCTGCTCGTTTGGACCAGGAGAATTGGGACCCTGGCGAACGCATTTCGGCTCTTGATAGAGCTGCTGCGAAAGCTAAAAAAGGCGAGATGGGATCGTGTTGGTCTGAGATAGGAAGGCTGACGAAGAAGTATTCGGATGATTCCGAAATTTTGCCTGAAATAGAGGCTTTCCGAGATGATTTCTTGGCGAACGCTCAGAAGTGTGACACTCGGGTTGAGAATTGGGTTTCGAGTGGGATGTACTTTGTTGCTTCTGAATATTTGGCTCGTCAGATTAAGGTTTACCGTGGTGTGCCTATGGCCTCAGCTTGGAATCAGACGGTGCGGGCATGGCGTAAAGACAAAACCATTAAGAAGCTTATTTCTATTGATGAACGACGGGTTAAGGCCACTTTGCTTATGGAAGAGGGGCAGCGCGATAGAGCAGTCAAGATTCTTCGACCGCTGCGCAAGGATGCGGCTGGAACGGAACTTGAAGGTCTAGTTGAGGAGACCTTCGAGCGGGCGACTATGTTGCCTGGCTAATTAGTGCGCCTGAATGTCAATCGTGGGTTAAGGCGGCTTGAGCTGCTGCCAGACGAGCGACAGGGATACGGAAAGGGCTACAGGAAATATAGTCCAAGCCCACGCGGTGGAAGAAGTCAATCGAGGACGGATCGCCTCCGTGTTCTCCGCATACCCCAACTTTTAAATCAGGTCGAGTCTTGCGGCCCTCGTCAACGGCCCATGCAAGAAGGCGGCCAACGCCTTCTTGGTCGAGTGATGCAAAGGGGTCAGCAGGATAAATACCTTCCTCGACATATTTCGGGAGGAAAGAGCCAGAGTCGTCACGAGAGACTCCAAGTGCGGTTTGGGTTAAATCGTTAGTCCCGAAGGAAAAGAATTCGGCGTCTCTGGCGATGTTTTCAGCTGTTAGTGCTGCTCGAGGAATTTCAATCATTGTCCCCACCTGATACCGGACGGATTTCTTTGTTCTCTTTTTAATCTCTTTGGCGATTAAATGCACTCTATCGACATGAGGAGTTAGCTCCTTTTGATGCCCAATGAGTGGAATCATAATTTCGGGCTGGACACGGATTCCTTTTTCTTGCGCTGCTACTGCGGCCTCCAATATTGCTCGTACTTGGATATCGAGGATTTCAGGGAAAAGATAGGTAAGTCGGCATCCCCGAAAACCGAGCATGGGGTTGGCTTCATGTAAAGCGGCAATACGCTGTTTAACGGAGCTTGTCGGCAAGGCCAAGCTCTTTGCCAATGCTTTTATTCCTTTTGGGTCTGCGGGTAAAAATTCGTGAAGAGGAGGGTCTAGGGTCCTAATAGTGACAGGCCTTGAACCCATGGCCTTAAAGAGGCCAAGGAAATCACGCCTTTGGAAGGGCAGGACTTTTAGGAGTGCCTTATGCCTATCCTCCGGGCTATCAGCTAAAATCATTCTTTGAACCGCGGGTAATTCTTTTTCTCCGAAGAACATGTGCTCGGTTCGGC
>DNPI01000200.1:9737-9869 GCA_003501525.1 Planctomycetota bacterium | reverse complement strand
TTCTCAGTGCAGTATCACCCTGAAGCCGCGCCAGGTCCTCATGACCCTGCGCATCTCTTTTCCAGATTCAGACAACTTGTAGCAGAACACGCCCACTCAAACGTATAGAGTTCGCAGAAGAATAAACGGAAC
>DNPI01000200.1:9076-9403 GCA_003501525.1 Planctomycetota bacterium | reverse complement strand
CTCCCATATACGTAGTGTTAGGCTAATGCTTCCCAGAACAGCGTTTTTGGGGCAAAATAGACATCTAATGCTTATCTTCGCAACCATTCTCTCAATTTATGCTCCGGTGGCCCCGCAAGATCCACCGCCACCCACGCCAGAGGTAGAAAGCGAACAAGATGTGCCTCCTCCTTCACCTGACAAAGGGAAGGACAACCGCGACTCAAAACCAGATAAAGGCCCGGAAGTAGAACCTATACAACATGTCTCTCCTGCCGAAGCTTTAAAAGCCCTTGAAGATGCCGTAAAAGAGAAGGACCCTACCCTCCTTGCGTCCACGGTTCAGGC
>DNPI01000200.1:0-8775 GCA_003501525.1 Planctomycetota bacterium | reverse complement strand
ACCCTCCTTGCGTCCACGATTCAGGCTGTGGGCAGAACGCCTGACAAGGGCGTTACTAAAGAAGTCGCCGGTTTTCTGCGGCACAAAGACCCCTTCGTACGAATGGAGGCGGTGAAAGCTCTGCGATACAACGAAGACCCTTCAGTCGTAGCCCACCTTCTGAGGCAAAAGAAGAACAAAACCATTATTGAAGACCCTGAAATCGGACAGGAATACATCTATGCCCTTGGTCAACATGCCGACAAAAAGGCACTCCCAATTTTGACCGACGATTTACGAACTTCCGGCCCAGAAAAAGACATAACTCGCGCAAAGGTTATTTCACTCGGCAGGATTAGAGAAGCGGCATCCGTCGAAGCCCTTATGGGCCTCATGACCTCCTCGCGCAAGGGCAACCGGAGAAGAGGAGGAGGCGAAATGCCTTTCGCAAACGAACTGCGCACTTCACTTGCGGTCCTCACCGGCGAAGACCTTGGAACAAGTTCTAGCGAATGGCAAGCTTGGTGGAACGACTCAAAGAGAAAGTTCAAGGTCGACAAAGAGGAGCCAACCCTGCCGAGGAGAATGCAAGCGGGTTGGACCATGCAATGGCTCACGCCAGAAGAAAGAGATTCCGCCAGGAAAAGAGTCAAGAAAGCCCTCGACGGCCTCGGCGGCCTTGGGGGGGAGAAAGGCGAAGATTAAAACGAGGCCTTACTCCTACTAACCACGAATCCAACGCAAAAGCTCAAGGAATCTCGGGGGTTGGCCAGTACGCAAAATCCCTGCCCTGAAAACCTTTCCCGAAAGCCAAAGCATTCCGACAACGGAAATAGCAAGAACCACTGTGGTTCCGATTAGGTCGAACAACGGAGGATCTGCAGCCGCGCGATTCATCATCACGAATGGGGTATAAAAAGGAATCCAGGACAATGTCGTAGCCAACGGCCCATGGGGATCTTTCGGGATAAACGCCATTGTCAACAGAGGGACCATCATGAAAATCATGATGGCTCCCATGAAGTTTTGAGCCTCTTTTAACGTATTACAAACACTACCAATCGCCAAAAATATCCCCGCATACAACAAATAGCCGAGAAGGAAGTAAAGGACAAAGAAGGTCAGGAATCCAGACGAAACCAAAATCTCTAGAAGATGGCCGGCCCACTCTGTTTCAGGCCCCGCCATAAAGCTAAGGACTCCAATCAGCGAAATAACCCAAGAGAAAAGCATGGTAAGCCCAACACCAGCAATGCCCATAAGCTTGCCAGCCATCAATTCCGTGGCTGTCACAGAAGAGAGAAGGACTTCAACAATACGGTTCGATTTCTCTTCAATCGTATTGTTCAGCAGCATTTGAGAAATGGTCATTAAAGCAACCCAAAGGAGATAGACAAAACCAAGCGGAGCCCACTCACGTACTAAATCTGCCATGCTGACCTCCTCCTCCCCTGCCTCTTTCTTGGGATTAAGTCGTGTCACAGGAATGCGGATTGCTTCGACTTCACGAACAGCATCGGCATCTATCCCATTAGCTTTGTACTCCGAACGACGGACTTCTTTGTTAACAGCCAACTTCACTAAATCGAGCAAGGAATCATCAGCCTGATTGGGAGCCCAATACTGAATCGAAACTTCATTGCCCTCGAGAAAAGGTAGGGCTGAACCGCGCTGGACAGCGCCGGCAACATTGTCGGGGATGAGAATTGCGGCAAACAACTCAACCGGTTCTCCATTCTGCAAAAAGCTTTCTTCGCCGAGAAGAAAAGAACGCAGAGGATTAACAAGGTCATCAAAATTAGCGCCATTTGCAAGGTTTCTCGGCAACGCAACTCTTTTGAAAAGATGTCGAGGTTCTTCAAATTCAGGAGCTTCCGCGACTAAAAAGGAATCCATCGCTCTAATCGCTGCCTCAGCCCCTCCTGACGCCAAAAAAACATCAACGACCTCAGAATTGGAAGCAAAATAATCGCTTAGGATTTTGTCGACATCGACAGCAGGCAGCTCTTCTAAATTTGGCCCGACTATGCCATCAGGAATTTCCCCGTATTTGCGACCGTAGGCTCCAAGAGCCTTGAGCGTTCTTTCGGCATGATGTCGGCGCAAGGCATCTTCAATAGCTCCCTCGTACTCTCCTGACGCATCGACCAAAACGAAATTCCGAGTAGGCGTAGCTTTTTCCTCAAGAAGCTGAGGGACTTTAATAGCTAAAACTAAAATAACCGGAAACATCAAGAGCCCTACCCAAAACCCTTTTGTCCGAACATTTTCGGCGAACTCTCGAATTGCCACATAGAAGGCGTACCTCACCTAGCGCGCGCCTCCCTTGCTTCATCACCTACAAGATGGACAAAAACATCATGGAGGGTGGGATCTGTATGGTCGAAAGACTTCAAGCGAATTCCCTTACTAATACAAGTTTGCAATATTCCTTGAGGGTCGCCTGCTTCTCCAAGAAGAACTTCTACGAGAGAACTTCCTCCCGACACTTCCTCCACACGACGAATTTCGAGGACCGAGGGCAACTCTTTAAGAGGCTCTAAAGAATCAGGAGAGCCAATCAGAACTCGCTTTGGAATAGTCGCGCGAGCTTCGTCTAAAGTCCCATCAAACGCTTTTTGGCCACGAGCAATCAGAAGAATTCGGTCACAAATACGCTCTGCATGAGACATGACATGCGTCGAAAAAATCACCGTCCGCCCGCGAGCCGCCATATCAAGAATCAGCTCCTCCATAACTTGCTGATTAACTGGATCAAGGCCTGAAAAGGGTTCATCCAAAATGACAAAATCAGGGTCGTGAGCAATGGCGCCAATTACTTGAACTTTTTGGCTCATCCCCTTGGAGAGCGCCTCTACTTTTGAATCCGCAAAGTCGCCCAAACCATAACGATTTAGAAGTTCATAAGCACGAGTGGCAGCAGCCTTTCTTGGCATTCCCTTTAGGGACGCAAAATAAGCCACCGAAGCCCAGGCTTTCATCTTTTTGTAAAGCCCCTTTTCCTCTGGGAGGTAACCTATCCGGTCTCTCACATCTAAAGCAGAAGAACTCCCAAGGACCTGTATCGAACCCGAAGTCGGCTTCAAAATTTCAAGGACCATGCGAAGCGTTGTAGTTTTCCCTGCGCCATTAGGCCCGAGAAAGCCATAAATACTGCCGGCCGGCACACGAACAGAAAGGTTGTCTACAGCTGTGAACGTTCCATAGCGCTTAGTGACGCCTTCTATTTCCAGCGCACACTCAGTCACTCGGGAATCTCCCCAGGAAAAATGAATTCAGTAGAAGCGCAAGCTTGCTCAACAGCTTCAAGCGTTTTGGGAACACCTGCAGAGAGAATGTCCGGAGTGTCCTGTCCCGTCACAAGAACATCGTCTTCAATTCGGATACCTAGGCCTCGAAGCTCCCGAGGAACAGATTCATCATCAGCTCTGAAATAGAGGCCAGGTTCAACCGTGAGACACATTCCGGGTTCGAGCGGCCTAAAAGATCCGTCGAGGTGGTAGCTACCAGCGTCATGCACATCTAAACCAAGCCAATGAGACGAGTTATGCATAAACCAAGGCCGATATTTTTCTTCCTCCTCTATGGCCCCAGGATTGCCTTTCACAACGCCAAGAGTAGTGAGCCCTTCGCAAATCGTAGAAAGAGCTGCATTGTGAATATCGCAGAAAGGGTTGCCGGCCACCACCTTGCCAATTGCAGCCTCCTGGGCCGCTAAAACCACTTCATACACATCCCTTTGGGCAGGAGAAAAAGAGCCGTTAACTGGGAAACAGCGCGTCACATCACCCGCGTAACCTTCATATTCTGCCCCAGCATCAACCAAGACAACATCCCCATCATTCAAAGGGCCATCGTTATCGGTGTAATGAAGAACACAGGCATTATTTCCGGAGGCCACAATACTCGGGTAGGCCCAACCACCGCGCCCATTACCATTACGACGAAAAGCCCAATGGAGCGCAGCTTCTAGCTCGAACTCGGTGCCTCCGGGTTTCGCCAAAGCCATAACAGCACGGTGCCCCTCTTCTGTAATAGCAGCCGCTCGGCGCAAACAATCCAATTCATCATCACCTTTAAAAAGACGATGCTCGTGCAACAACGTAGTGGGATCAAGAATTGCCTGAGGCGGTGTCACCCCTGTTCGCACACGACGTTGCAAATCAGCAAGCGTTTCCATTACGAGAGTATCGATTCCAGAATTTCCGCCCAATCGGTACCAAAGCCGCGAAGCCTTTTCCAGGGCCAAGCTCACCCTCGAGGGCATTTCTTCGATTGGCTTTGAATCTTCGAATTCGAGTTTCGACTTAGCCCCTTCGGGGCCTAGACGCACCCCTTCCCATGTTTCCCGCTCCAGATCCTTAGGGAGGACAAAAAGAGTGTCAGAGGGAAAGCCCTCCAAACCTTTCGCCAACATTAGGAGGCTTTCCGGTTCGTTATGCCCCGTTAAATACCAAAAATCCGACTGCTGACGAAAAGGATAGTGAACATCGTGATTGCGAATTTGGAGACCCGCACTTGGGAACAATGCCAAATCGCCATCTTCCATCCGGTTGAGGAAATTGATGCGGCGCTGGAGAAACATTTCAGGAACAGGGGCGGCGTCTGCCGTCGTGGAAGAACAGTCTCCCCCAGCTCCCTGCGCGGGTCAACGAGCGGATTCGTTGAGCTCGGGATTGCTGCCACTCGATGCTCTCGATTTCTCTGTAGCCGAATCTGCTGAAAGAGCTCTGTATCCCTTTCCATTCCTTTTCATCGAGACGAAAATCTGTACCAGAGAGGGGTCAAAATGACTACCGGAATCCTTCTCCAAAATCACAAGCGCTTGATTAAGTGGCATTGCTTTTTTGTAAGACCGCTTTGTAACCATGGCATCGTACGCATCCGCAATTGCCACAATGCGCCCTTCAAGGGGGATTGCATCGCCAGCCACTTGCAATGGGTATCCCGAGCCATCCCATTTTTCATGATGTGACCGAGCCACATCAGCCACATCTCTTAAGCCTGGGATAGCGGAAAGGACCTTGTCCCCGGCCATAGGATGACGCTTCATGAGCTCAAATTCTTCTTCATCCAAAGGGCCAGGCTTCAACAAAACAGAGTCCGGAACAGCCACCTTCCCGATGTCATGCAAAAGGGCTCCCAGTCGTAATGTCTCTAATCGCTTCTCATCAAATCCAAGCATTTCTCCCATTTCGACCGCATAGCGAGCAACTCTCTGACTATGACCACTCGTATAACGGTCCTTTGCCTCGACCGTCCGAGTCAAAGCAAGTGCGGTCTCTAGATAAACCTGTCTAACTCGAACTGCCCCGTCTGTAAGCGATTCCATCGCTTCGTTAACTCGCCTAGCGAGAATTCGAATTTCTTCAGCACCGGTTTCATGAGCCCGCCGCCAAAATTCCTCCCGAACAACGCCATCCAAAACTGCCTCAATACCTTTTACTCCTCGCAGGAGAAAAGCCAGCCAGCCCCAAACTAAGAGAAAAGAAATAAGGCTGCAGACGCATGCAATCCCCGGAAGAGAAGAAATCCAAACTGGGCGAGAAAGACGAGAGCGAACTTGGACAGATCCTAGAGTGGCAAGCGTCCCTTGGATGCGCTGTCCTCCCTCAAGAAGACGATTATTGTTTAAGGAACCAACCAATAAGCCTTCCCCAGCAGGCAGAAGGCGATTCAATGGCTCCCCTTCAGAATCAGGGCCAGCAGCAGCAAGGGCTGTGCCCTGTGTATCAACCACACGAACACTCCAACCAGCTTCGCGCGCAAGACGAACTCTAAGCCAACCGTCGAGGCTATTCACCGAACCTCTTTCTATACGAGAAACAGCCTCACGAGCGGTTTCTTGAATCAGATCAAAGGCCTGGGCTTCTAATCCCCTTGCTTGCTTATCGAGCTCTACGCTGGCGAGAAAAAGTCCTGAAAAATAAACCAAAATACCCGTACACACACCGACCCCGAAGGAACCGAAAATTCGAAGTGACTGTAAGTGACTCAATTTAAACTACTTAGGCCGCCTTCTCGAGGAAGGGACTTTTGCCGCACTCTTCTATCGGCGATTTAGAAATCATTCCTTGAGGTCGGTGGAGGGTGTTTTCAGAATGCCATTAATGTTGCCACTCGTATTCTTTAGCCTTATCCAAGAATTCACCTCTGAGACGCAGCAAAAATGGGAAGGCCGTGCGGAATTCGGCCTTACTGCTCTTGCTGGAAATCATGACAATCTCAACAGCTCTCTGAAGGTATCTGGGAAAACCATCCACACAGAAGCTCCCTGGATACTGGGCTTTGAATATGCAGGAGTAAGGCAATCAGAAGTTGCGCTTACAGACAAACGCCTCTATTTAGCTAGCATGGAGCATCATCGAGATATTGGCCGAGAAGGGGATTTCTTCTTTTACGGCAAAGGTTCCGGAAGACGAGATGTGCCAAACGGCCTCGAATCCCGCGTGGACATAGGAATCGGTCTTGGGTATCTCCTTGGCGACAAAGAAAAAACTCATCTTCGGCTAGAGCTCGGCCCATCCTTACTGAGAGAGGACAACGTCGGCATTGCAAGCCAAGGTTTCGCCAGCGGCCGTGCCGCTGCGAACTTCACAACTCCACTTGGGGGAGACTGGAGCCTCCACGGCAAAGGAGAATATTTCCGCTCAGCGGAAGAAAATACAGATACTGCTTTCACCTCAGACTTCGACCTGCGCTGGCAGGTTCAAGAGGAGTGGTATGTGGATGTGGGCTGGGCCCTAGCCTGGGACGGATCTCCAGGACCTGGATTCGGCCACACTGACACTCGCTTAGTTATCACCCTAGGAACGAGCTTCTAAAAGCATAGAATGGAGTAACCGCGTCGATGCGCATCGACCTCAAGACCGCCCGAATTCTGACCTCTCCGGAAGCACAGGAAACCCTCCAGCTTTTCAGAGATTCAAACATGGCATCTCTGCACATTCAGGAAAGCTTCCGTGGCCTTTTCCCCAAAAAAATAGCCGAAGCTCTTGGAGAGCTACGCGCTCTCCGCATGCGTGCCATCCATAAATTTGACCAAGGCGAAGAGATGTTCTTCACCAAGGAATTACTCGAGCAAGCGTCAAGTTCTTCTGTAGCTGAATGGAGAGCTGGCCGCTTTAAAGATGCCGGCATTAAGAGGATTAACGACCCCTGCTGTGGGATTGGCGCAGACTCAATTGCCTTCGCCAAAATGGGACTCCAGGTCAGGGCCTCTGACCGCGACGAAGTGGCTCTACATTTTGCTAAAGCCAATGCCCAGGTTCTTGGTCAAAGTTCGATTTCATTCAGTCTTACAGACATGGAAACTGACCCTCCATCTGCAGGGGCCATTTTCCTCGACCCTTCGCGGAGGAGAGGAAGCCGACGGCTAATGAATCCGAAGGACTGGTCTCCTTCACCATCCGCAATCAGCAAAGCCCTTAAAGGCCGCGGAGCAGCAGGTCTAAAGCTCTCGCCCGCTGTGGACCTTGACAATCTGCTCGACATCTACCCGCAACCATATGAAATAGAAACCGTCTCCCTGAAAGGGGAAGCGAAAGAAACACTCTTCTGGTACGGAAAAGTCGGAGAAAAAGGAGTGCGGAGAGCGACACTTCTACCCAGCGGCGAATCCTGGGCCGGCAATCCGGGCGCAACAAGACCTGTGGGCGAACTCAGCGATTGGATATATGACCCCGATCCTGCTTTAACTCGCTCAGGGCTCCTCGCCGATTTTGCTAACGAACATGGATTGCACCTTCTCGATAAGAACATCGGCTATTTGACCGGAAAGCACGTAAAAAGCTCTTTCTTAAAGAGTTTCCGCGTAATTGATTGCGAGACTCTTGATCCAAGGAAAATGAAAGCGAAACTGCGACAGCACAAGGTCGGGAGGCTGCTTGTCCGCAAAAGAGGGATCGCGGAACAACCCCAAACGCTTGAAAAACGTTTTTTGGGCAAGCGCTCTTATGGCGACAGAACAATAACTCTTCTCGCAGCGAGAATAGGAGATCGCCACGTAGGGATTCTTGCGGAGCAGGACCTTTGAGCAATGCTTTGTAGGACGGCCATTTCTCTTTTGTTGTTCCTGGCCGTGGGATGTAGTGCGGAAGATAATCGAATCCAAAACAAAAAAGTTCGCCTTGCTCTAGCAACGGAGCCCTTCAGCTTCGACCCACTGCATGCAGACTCCACATCGAATCAAATCATTCAAAGGCAAGTTCTTGAGACCCTCCTGGAATACCATCCAACGAAACGACCCTTCACCTTACAGGGCCTTTTGGCCAAATCATGGCACGCTTCAGATGACGGCTTGACTTGGGAATTTACCCTCAAGCCAAACGCTACCTTTCACGATCCAGAAACCCCTCCACTGTGGCCAAACGGAATTCGAAAGATAGAGGCCCAAGACGTTTTAGAATCCTGGCTCCGCCATGCCGATATCCGAAATGAATCGAGAGGCTGGTGGGCCTTCGAAGGCCTTATTCCAGGCCTAGACACCTTTCGAGAAGAAACCGCTAAGGGAGAAGAGGAAGCTGTTGCTGCATGGGATATTGCTCGCGAAAATGGCATCGAAGGTTTTTCAATTCTTAGCCCGCAGAAATTCCGAATCTCACTAGCTCGAGTCGATCTCCAATTTGGGAATCGAGTAGCGTCGCCCTACTTCGCAGTAATCCCAGCGGAAGCTCATAAACGAGCAGGCCTTGAATTTCTTAATCGGCCCGTAGGAAGTGGCCCTTTTTTCGTGCACAAATGGACACCTCGCGTCCGCCTTTCTGAGAAGGCCACGCCAAATTGGCGGGGCCAAAA
>DNPI01000098.1 GCA_003501525.1 Planctomycetota bacterium | reverse complement strand
CAAGATTTGCATGCACTTTCATTCCCAAGGGCGACTACACAAGAGCACAAAAATGTCATGGAAAAAATCGCAAGCGCTCTAAGAATTATGTTCATTGTTTTTTTCTGGGTTGGGCAAAGAAGCCAGCAACTGGAGAAGGGAACGCTCAAGAGTCTCTCTTTGCCAATCATTCATTTGGATTGTACGCATGAGCGCCTCACTGTTTTGCGGAAGTTCCTTAGCAATCTTTTCAAGATGCCGGCGGTGGAATAAGCGCTCGCTAGGCAGATCCAATGTGACGGCCGTTTTTTTTCGCCAATCCTTGAGCGCCTCCAAATTCTCTCTCCGAATGCGCCGACGCCGACGCTCTGCTGGGTCTACCTTCTTGGGGAAGTGGTCAGAAATCTCCTCACCACGCGAAGACTGCAGAACTTCCATTAAGGCTGCCCCGTGCCTTTTCGCCAACTTCCATCCCATGCCCTCCGAGCGGGCCATTTCATTAATCTCGCGCGGAGGTTTCCGGGCAAGAGAAAGCAGTGCTGGGTTAGGCAAAATCTTAAATACAGGCACATCGCGTTGCGCGCCGAGGCCTTCCCTCCATTGGAAAAGGGCGCGTAACCGCGCAGCCTGGGAAGGAGTCAGAGTCTTCGCCCCCTTTAACCGTTTCCACCCCTCGGGATCCGGCTCCCGCGGAGGCAAAACCTCTCGTTCAAGGCGATCGCATTCGCCTAAACAGGCCTCTGTCAACCCAGCGTCCTTTAACTCGTCTATGAGGCGGGTATGCAAATCCACAAGGAAATGAGTGTCTGTTCTAGCGTACTCCACTTGGCGGGACGTCAAGGGCCGCTTACCCCAATCAGAACGCTGTTCTTTTTTGGATGGCTTAACCCCGTAAAAGGATTCCAATAAGGCCGCGAGGCCTGTCTTCTTATGCTTAAGAAGCGTCATTGCAACTTGAGTGTCAAAGAGGCCCCGCACTTTTGCCCCAAGGCCATGAGCCAGAAGCATCATGTCATACTCAGCTGAATGGAAAACTTTGACAATTTCGGGATCTGCAAGAATGCCAAGAACTGCCTCCAAACTGTCCCCTAATGCAAGCGGGTCAACAATCCAATCTTCATTGTGGGTGCTGACTTGAAGCAAACACAGCTTCTCGTGATAAGCGTGGAAAGAGTTCGACTCCGTATCCATGCCCAAGACTGGGGCAGAACGCCAAGTATTGATAGCACGGAGCAAATCAGATTCCGTCTCCACCATATGTACCGGTGGCCAGGCTGACGAATCCAAAGAAGACATTAAAGAAGACTACTGGAGCGCAATGAAGAGAGGCGTGGAATAAGCAGCACCCTGCGAATTGTCGAGAATAATCTCAACCCTGTACCAAGAGTGATTAGTTCTAGATACCACATCAGAAGCGGAGAGCGACCCCGAGCCAGTTACACCGGGAATCTCGTCAAGCAAAACTTCATCGCCCCCAATATGGCCACGGTAAAACCGTATCTTCCCTGTCCCCGCCCCCATGTTGTAAAACGCTGTAAGCGAAACAGGGTGATTCGAGGGGATGCTATTCCTCCGAACAAAAGCTATACCGCCCATGCCAAGAGAATGTCCCGCGTTGTCGGACAACTCAATGTCCAGAAAAGGGCCGTTGCTCAAGTAAGTCCGACCACTTTTCAGGGCCGCAACTAGGGAAGCATCGGACAGGCTGCCCTCCACTAAGGTGTGATTCGCACCAAAATCAAATGCGGAATCATGCGTGTCACTTCCCGAGAAAGGAAACGTTACTCGGCCACTTTTAAGTCGGGATATCCACCAGTTCCGATGTGTTCCAGAAGCCGTTGCCCCACTTCCATTCCAAATCTCAGACCCCCAAGCTTTGCCCGACTCTATACCGCGGAATTTTGCGACGCTATTAAGTCCTAAGCCGCCTCCCCATATACCACCGCCACCTGGATGGTTCGCAACAGCGAATCCACCCTCACTATTCACCGAGTTAACATTAGTAGCTTGGTCATAAATCGGGTCGTCGCAATTGTTAAACAATCCGTCACCGCCACCAGGCTTTCTGGAGCTAATCCCATGCCCACCGTAATGGCTTATGCCGCGGTTGAAATAACCGCCTAACAAACAAACACCATCGAAGATATCACTGCCTGATTGAGATCCGGTTTCAACGCATGTCAACTCCGTCCCGCAGAGGACTTGAAAATCAACCTCGTCCAGGGAGATGGCCTCTGACGCCACGGCATCGAACTCGGTGTCGCTGTTTATGCAATACGAATGAGTGGTCGTGCTGAAAAAATCCATGCCCAGCGCCTGAAACTGTGGCTTCAGCTGAGCATTAGTGAAGGAACCCGAAATATTAAAGGACTCCGCGTTGCAATCCGGACACCCTCCCGAAGCTTGGTCGCGACAATTGTGGACATGGAGATCGCCCGTTACCCACGTAGCCGACGAAGACCCATGAGCAAGAACCCATTCCCGAGGAGGTAACGCATAATCCGCTAAAAGGAGAATTTTGTGCGAAAGAATCGCTGTACTAGTCGTCCCGTCGTTTTGAGTGGAATCCACAATCACATCCAGTAGCGCCTCAGCTCCAGGGACCGATTCTGGGGTAAAGACGTCGGCAAGATTGATGGAGAGGTTTAGGTTCCGCACCTGAACCGCACCGCCTTGACGCAATGCATCTACACGCTCGTGAATACTCCAAATCAACTCCGCCTCTAAATCTGGGCCTAATTCAGGGCGCTCTTCCTCCGAAATAAATATTCGAGGATTATGCCGATGGGATATTTCCGGATTAATCGTTTCTAAATCGAATAGGAGCCGTTCGTAAAAACCTCGGTCACCAGGAAGATTTTCTCCCTGCAAATCCCGATTCAGGATTACCGAGCCAGTGGGGCCTAGAACTCGAATACGATTTAAGGCATGCACCTCTGACCCAGAGTTGTACACCTGCACCTGCATGGGAACAGCCCCAGAAGTGCGGCGGACTGAATCCATCATTCCCATAGGGAAAACCTGCAGAGGCGCTGTGGATTCCTCTACGCGGCGAACACTCTCCGCATCAAGGCTTGAAAGGAACCCTCCCAAGAAAGAAGCGAGGCAGAAGACGGCAAGGGTAATGCGCACGTGATTCATATTCTCTCAAATAAAAGAAGAGTTGAACGATTTTTCTCCACGCCTTGGCAGATATTGGAAAATAGCCCTCTTGGAAAATCGCCTCAAAATCCTCGCCGGAAGTTTAGCCGTCTTATTTTTTGCACAAGTAGGGTGGTGGGGCTGGACCATTTGGACTCAAGGGCAGTCTCGACGCGCAATTGCTTTAGAGAATCTTGAGCTTAGGCAAAAAGCTGCAAATACATTCGTAAAGGGTTCAGATTTAAACCTCAATGCTTGGGAAGAAGTTGCCACCAAATACCCTGGGATTGCTGTCACAGGTGAAGGCCTCTACCGAGACCTGGCAATCGAAGAATCAAAGCTCGTTGAACTGGCCAAGGATCGCGAAAGTATGCGCAGAATGCTTTTCGCAGAAGGCGGGTTCTTCCTTCTCGTCGCAATCGGATTCCTGGTTCTCCTCTTCAGGGCAATCCGAATGGAAGCTCGGCTGAGTCGTGAACATGCTCGCTTCCTACATACGGTTACCCATGAACTCCGAACACCTTTACAAGCACTCAAATTGGCGAGTGAGACCCTCGCTTTGGAAAATTCTCCTGGCAAGGCGAAAGAATACGCAGAGGGGATGCTTAAAGATACGAACCGACTGGAGGCCATGGTGGACAGAGTTCTACTCGCTGGACGACTAGAGGCTGGTATGGCCGCCTCCGCTATAGGGCCCCTCAATCTCTCCCTCGCCATTCGGAGCGAAGTCAAAGCCTGG
>DNPI01000065.1 GCA_003501525.1 Planctomycetota bacterium | reverse complement strand
GAGGTAGGAGCTTTGCTAGGGGTGTAGCTCGCCTGGTGGTTGGCTCGCTGGGGAAAGAAAAGTGAAAAAAGCATGGAGTCGACTGGAAGGGGCTTCTCAGGATCCGGCGATTACTCTTCTGGTCCTTTTCCCTCTAGCGTTAGTGCATCTAACTGGGAGGGGAGCGGTGCCTAGTGCGGCCTATTCTCTTGTAGAGAATGTGCTTCTAGCTTTCGGGGGTGGTTCAACTTTGGTGCTCGGGATGCTTCTTTTTTTCGCCGCTCTTTGGGCGCTGGGGAGAATCCATTCGCTTGCTCTGCCGTGGCGGGCGGGCGCAGTCTTTTCAATTCTTGAAGGTATTTTGTGGGGGATATTGTTGCACCCTGCGCTTGCTTGGCTGACAAGTGCCCTCAGCGATGGAAGGAGTCTGAGTTGGGGACAACGGGACGATTTAGGTGGAAGCTTGGCGCTGGCGGCGGGCGCAGGACTTTATGAAGAGCTTCTTTTTAGGGCATTTCTTTTCGGATGGGTTTTCACGGCGATAAAATTTTTACTGCGCCTTTTCGGGTGGGGCAATGCCGCCTCAGGGCCAGCTTGGGTTGTCGGCTTACTGGTTTCATCGTGCTTGTTTTCTTTAGCTCACGGTTGGGGCGACCCCTCGCAGCTCGACGCCCCCGTGCTACTTTTTCGCTTTCTTGCCGGGGTTCTTCTCGGTTTGCTTTATTCTTGGCGAGGCCTAGCCGTTGTTGCCTATGCCCATGCCTCCTACAACGCACTCATCCTCCTCTAAATACTCCGGGAAGGTTTTCCTTGCTGTAACAGGGGCCAGCGGTGCTCTTTATGGAGTTCGTACGTTGCAAATGCTGGTTGAGGCGGAAGTGCGTGTTGATGTTTGTTACAGTCCCGCTGCTGAGCGTGTTTTAAAGACAGAATGCGGTCTCGATTTGGAGAGTGGTTTGGCAACGCTCCTGGGTTCAGAAAAAAACACGGAACAGGTCCGACTTCTTGATCATTCAGATATCGGAGCTGCTCCAGCATCTGGCTCCAGTGATATTCAGGCAGTGGCTATTGTTCCTTGCTCTTTGTCCACTTTGTCGGGTGTGGCTTCTGGTCTGGCCTCTAACCTTATTGAAAGGGCTGCCCAAGTTGCCCTCAAAGAGAGCCGGACTTTGGTTTTGGTCCCGCGAGAGACGCCGCTTTCCCGTACTCATCTTGACCAAATGAGCCGATTGGCTTGGGCAGGTTCCATTCTGTTGCCCGCGTGTCCCGGTTTCTATCACGGTCCCAAGAGTGTTGAGGACCTTGTCGACCACCTCTGCTCTAAAATCCTGGGAACTCTTGGGATTGAACAGAATCGAGTGCCTGCTTGGGAAGGCGAAATTTTTTCCTCTCCTTGAAGCGACTCACTGCGACAGCTCGGCTAGTCAAGTTTGAGCATACGGTTTTCGCCCTCCCTTTTGTGCTTTCTGGTGCTTGGATTGCTGCCAAAGGGGTTCCTGAAACAGTAGATTTAATACTTCTAGTTCTTGCCGCTGTTTTTGCGAGAACAGCGGCGATGGGGTGGAATCGTTTGGTAGATTTGCCGTTCGATTCCGCAAATCCACGGACTGCTTCGCGAGAGTTGATTACAGGGGCGTTGTCAGTTTCTTTTGTTAAAGGACTGGTGATGCTGTGCTCTTTAGGGTTTTTGATGACGTCCTTTCTGCTTTCTCCATTGTGCGGGTGGCTCTCTTTCCCTGTGCTGATTGTCCTTCTCGGCTACTCGTACCTAAAGCGATTTACTTTTCTATGCCACGCGGGCCTTGGCGTTGCATTGGGTTTGGCTCCCGCCGGCGCGTGGTTGGCTGTAATGAAAGGGTTTGCTCCGGGGTGGGATATCCCGCTTTTGCTTGGTTGTGGATGTGCTTTGTGGACTGTGGGTTTTGATGTTCTATATGCCATTCAGGACGTGGATGCCGATCGAGCGGCTAATTTGCAGTCAGTTCCCTCACGGTGGGGAGTGGACAAAGCACGACTTTTTGCAGGGATTTTGCATGGGTTTTCATTGTTGATGTTCTTTTGGCTGGGGTTCCGAGGTGAATTCTCTCAACCATACTTTCTTGGCGTTGGCGGCTGTTTAATCCTTATTCTGCTGCAACACGTCCTTTTGCTGGGCGGACGCCTTTCCCGTATCCCGGTACTCTTTTTCCGTGTTAATTCTTGGTTCGGTGTCGTTTTCTTTGCTGGGGTTGTAGCGGATATTCACTTCAGAAGTAGTTTCGATATTCTGGGCCCATGAATTCGGCGAAGCGAACGCGTAAACCCGATCCGGCGAGTACTTGCCGAGAACTTTGCGCTGCGGCTAGCGAAGGCGAAATACACTCTCCGCTTGTTCTGCATTCTCCGTCGCGCGGCGAAGAGGAGCCTTGGTTTGCGGAGCAAATTCTTGTTGCGGTTCGGACGTGGGCTCGTCAACAGGAGGATTTGGACCTTTTGGAAGTGGATGGCGTCGACCCCGATTTTGACCCTGCTTCTATTGAAGCTTTTCTCGGTTCTGCTTCTCTTTTCGGTTCTGAGCGAATGATGATTTTTAGTCGGGCGACCGCTGCGCTCAAGCGACATAAAAGTCTTGCTGCTGCGATAGCGTCAGGGTGCCAAGGTGGGGAATCTCCTCCTCGTGTAGTGTTGGAAGCTTCGGGAAAAGGTGCGAATAAAGTCTTGGAGCCCCTCTTCCTTGTTAAAGGAGTTAGAGCTGAAGCGTTTCGAAGCCTTTATGGCGATCCTCCTCCATGGAAGCCGGGCAATTTCGATGCAAGTGAGGCAGCACTGTTTGCTGCTTTCGAAGCGAAGAATATGGGACTTGATCTTGCCCCTGGTGCTCCGGCGGCTTTGATCCGATATGTAGGGGGCCGTCCGGGGAAAATCATTGGTAGCCTTGAACATCTTCGCCTACTCGGCTGCACGAAAGTGGGCGAAGCGGAGGTCTTGGAGATTGCTGGTGGCGGCGCCGAGGGTACTGCTTTAGATTTTGCTGAAGCAGTATTTGCGGGAGATGGAGCAAAGGCTTTTGAGCGGTTGGGCCATATGCGGCGATTAGGCGTGCGGACTTGGGATGGTCGCCGATTGCCTCCTCGGGAGGCTGCCCATGCTGCGTTGAGCCTACTTGCACGCGAAAGGAGTAAGACAAGCATTGTCACCGCGGCTCTTTCCGGCGGAGCGAAGGCTGCGGATG
>DNPI01000186.1 GCA_003501525.1 Planctomycetota bacterium | reverse complement strand
ACCATTCCATCAAAAGCCCTGCCCGACCCAGGAACTCCGCGCCCGGCAATCGCGACTTCTCGGAAAAGGTCCTCCTGCGCGTCGAGGCCAGGGGGTAACGAATTAACTACCCCCTGAATACTTTCGAATAACTCTGATATGCCTGTTTTTGCTCCCAGTCGATCTAATTCGCCCCCCTCCGATAATTTGGAATGTATAGACGTTTTTTGAAAATCGCTCCACACGATTGGCATAGGAAACGATTCAAAGCGACCACTGACATCTTGTACGCGAAAGAAATAATCAACCTCTCTAGGGACAACAGCTGCAGTGTCTTCAAGCGGGTCTTCAAAAGGATTAAAAAAGAACGACGCGAATAAAAAATAGAAGACAAGAATAGACCCAACCAAAGAAGCGAGGATCCAAAAGAATCGTCGGCTTCCTAAAAAGTGGAATAAAGCGGAGAGTAGGCCTGCTTGCGGCATAGCGGTCTATTTTGGACGCTCCGGAGCCTGTTGCCCCTTCCTTTTTTCTTCAGCACCCTTTGCGGCCAATCCCGAATACTTTACCCGCCCAGCACCCCGCGCACCGCAGGGTGCGAAAACGACAAGATTCCAAAGAGCCCGAAAGGACTCGTGACAACCGGCGGGAAAACTCTCGTGCATTGGGAATTCTTCTATCCGGATCCTTTGCGACAGCATCAAGGCATACCGCTTCAAGCCCGTGGGGGAGGTATTCCCGGCCTTGCCGCAAAAGTCTGCGGGTAGCTCTGCGATTAAGGTGCAAAGCAGCATCGACAGGAGGCAAACTGCGCGAAAGCGCGTGCAACAGGATCATCCCTAAACCATAAACATCGGTCTTTTCGTCCGCCGGAAGACCTGCCAGTCGTTCAGCGGGCAAGAATCGGCGCACAGATGGGATTTCAAGTGATCCAGAATCTTTGCTCATACAAAAATCAATGAGGCGGCCCATTCCCTGCCCATCAACAACAACATTTCCACTCCAAAGTGCCCGGTGGAGCACTCCCCGCTCATGCGCAGCACTGAGCCCATCCGACAGGCCACCCACAAGGCGCGTAATTTTGGCCCAATAAGGCATGGGACCAGGAATATGCCCGCCGTCAGCAATAATTCTGTCCAATCGCCCCCCCTCTACATATTCTCGAATCAAATAGTGCACATGCCCTTCGCTGCCCAAATCATATACCTGAACCAGCGCTGGATGGTCTAAGGATGCGAGGCGAGAAGCCTCTAGCTGAAACTGGTCAAGCGAAGATGAATCAACTCGGTTCCGGCGAAGGACTTTAATAGCAACTTTGCGCTGTGGGTGCCTTTGTTCCGCCAACCAAACGACACCAAGGACCCCTTCTTCTAGTACACGGTGGAGAACACATCCTCCGAGCCGGCTACCTGGCTGAAGATTACATCCATAAAGGAATCTTTCGTGCTGAGCCTGATCTCCCGCGGCAAGACCACCAAAAGGGGAAAGGTGGGGCTCCCAAAGTCCTGCAAAGGCAAATCTCATCGTCCCCCATTAGACGCTCTAACCTCTCAATAAGGTCTTATAAATATTCTTGTTTATGCTCGCCTCAAAGCAAGTACGCGCCCTTCAAGTAAGCAAAAATTAGCCCTGAAAAGGGTACCCGCCGACATCGAAAGTAAGCTCCCAGGATGCATTGCTCGTGTCGACATCATCTCCATAAACACCGGGGACAACATCGGGGCAAAGTAAAACTTTCTTCCCCTTCTTTAGAGAAAGGAGGTGATTAAGGTCCCGCAAATAAACATCCAAAATCAAAACACCCTCGCGCATTTGGGCGCCAACTAAATCAAGCTCTGTCTTGGCCCGTTTTTCTATCTGACTTAAAGCTCCTCCTTCGGAACCACCTGGGGCGGGTTGCGATAAAGGCTTAACCTCCAACTCCTGGTGGTGAAAAGAAACTTTTACCTTTCCCTCTCTGATGCCCTCAAGGACCTTTTTTCCTGTCAATTTTGGGTCATGGAAAACCCAAAGCACGTTGTGTTTAGAGGAAAGGAAGGTCCCCCAAACTTTGGGGTTGTCTCTCTCAACTTTGCGGGCAGCCGTCCGCAGGCTGGCAGAAAGAGCGCGCCCCGTTGGCGTTAGAACCGTTGCTTTCACCCGCGACGGTTTATAGCCGTTTTTCTTTAAGGGCCGTACGAGCCTACGAATCATCTTCCCTGGATCCTCGTCACTTGAGCACTGCACAGCCCAAACCAGCCTCTCCCGAGAAGTCAGAGAACGCACAGGCCCGCCTAAGAGATCAAGATCAAATGTCGAAGAAAGGGCCGATTCGACATCCCGCTCTTTCCCATCTGTAAAATCTCCTGTAATTCCCAAGAAAAAAACAATCTCGCCGCCCTGCAAAGGAAGCGTCTCCGAATCATTCGCAAAACTAGACCCTCCGAGGGCTCCAGCAAGGAGAAAAGCGAGGATTGGCGGCATTTTAGGGGGTTAAGCAAGCACCCAGCCAGGGTTTCAGCCGGACCGGGGGATTCTCCATGATAGACGAGCGGCGAGAATTGGTTTCCGCTTTTAACCTGGCCGATTTGCTGAATCTTCTGCCCCTGATTGCAGCAAATTCACCGCGCCGGGAAATACATCCAAACAAGCTTCACGGACAGCTTCCAGCGCCTCCTCTGAATCCGTTAGCGCAAATACGAAAAACTTCCACATCCGCATATAACTCTCTTCGAGATCTGCGAGCCGAGGAGTTCTCTCAGAAAAGTGACTAAGCGGATAGAGATCTGTCTCTCCAGGCCACTGGACCAACATCTTTGCTTGCTTGACTTGCATCGTTGGGGCCGGGCAGTAAACAAAAACAGGGACAGGGCGACCTATCGCCCGGGAAGCTGCCTCGCTGAGCTTTGACTCTGCTTCGCCTCTCTCCGAGGAACGGTTTCCTCCATAATATTTCTCAATCAGTTGATGCTGAATATCTTCGTTGGCATAGACAGGGAAAACAGCGGCTCGCTTGGGAAGCCTGCGACTCCTCAGAGAAGATAAACAGGTGGCAAGATTGGCTCGACGCTCAGCGTCCCGCAGAGAAATGTTCTCCAGCGTGTCCAAAAGACCCGCATCCGTCGAACGCTGAATTGTCGCAAGATCGAGGGCCCCCTCTTCAAGCGCCGATTCCAAGGCTTTGGCAACTAAAAGCTCCGCGGCAATTTTTGCATGGTGGTTGTAAACCCGTTCGCTAAAGTAATAGCGCGCCTCCAGGCAGCGAATTATTTCACTTAAAACGGATTCTTTCAGGTAGCCACGACTCCCTAAATCCGCGAACAGTTGCTGTGAGCGGCGGTCTACGCGAAACATCCGCAAGATTCTTGGGTCGTAATTAAGTCGCAGCCCCGTGAAATGGGCATCCCTCGCCAAGTAGTCCAACATATCGGCATCAATCGTCCCCGAAATAAGCGCCGTCCAATGAGCCGGCGGCGGCCCCCCCGGAGCAGCCTGTGGGGACAAAATTGCAAGGACTTCTTCGCGTACGCCGAGGTCGCTCAGAACTCGGCCGAGCTCGGTTCCCTTATTTACGACTCCGGCAAACCGTTCGGGAATATCGTGCCGCGGCAAAAGCCCAACTTGGTCTTCAATATTGTGGCCAAAAGGGAGATGTGTGCAATCGTGAATTAATGCCGCAATGCGTATAACTCGTATTTCTTGCTCATCGTAGCCCCCGAAAGAAGCGCCATGAGTATCTCGGACACCATTAGCCGCTTCAGCCATGTTGAGTGCAAGGTGAGCAGAGCCCACAGAATGCTCAAACCGTGTGTGCTGGGCGCCAGGGTAAACCATGTATGCCGCCCCGAGCTGACGAACACTTCGCAATCGCTGAATTTCAGCCGTGTCAAGGACTCGTAGCTCTTCAGTGGTCAACGGGATATCCCGATGAACAGGGTCACGAATTACATGGTCGAATCGAAGCACTTCTACTTGTTTGCAAGAGAAACGAGGGCGTCTCGCTCTTCAAGGGTTAAGGGTCGCAGGCCACCTTTACGGAGCCCCTTAAGCCCCAGATTACCCACCCTCACGCGAATTAGGCGTTTAACATTAAATCCAAACCTTGCAAACAACCGACGGACCTCGCGATTAACGCCCTCACCAAGTACTACTTCAATCCGTGTAGTCGTACGTGTTCTCCGAACAACGTGCAATTTCTTGGGAACCACCTTCTTCCCATCGAGGTAAACGCCCGCTTTCATCTTCCGCATAACTTCCGCGTCAACAGCCCCCGAGACCAAAGCTTCATAAGTCTTCCAAATACCATGCCGGGGATGAGAGATTAACTCGGAGAAATCGCCGTCATTCGTGAGGAGCAAAAGTCCCGAAGTGTCCTCGTCCAATCGCCCGACAGTAAAAACTCTTTCAGATATCAACGGCCGAATCAGATCGGCAACTCTTGGCCGGTTTTCCCTCGGGCTGTCGGTGCACAAAACCCCCGAGGGCTTGTGAAACATATAGTAAATTCGCCCAACTATTTTCACGGGTTCGCCGTCTACCGAAACTTTGTGCTCGGGCTTTACTCGGAAACCAGGTTCAAGAACTGGCTTGCCATCAACGGCAACAGATCCCTCGAGGACCATGGCATCGCAAGAGCGTCGAGAGCCCAATCCTTGCTCCGCAAGAAATCGATTCAGCCGTATGCCTTTTACTGGATCTTCAGCAATCCTCCTCGCTGCATCCGACGTACGACTGCTCTGCCTAGAATTCCGTCGGGGCCTTTTTTTCGCAGGTGACATTCAACAAGCCTCCCCCAATAAGAACATTATGGAATCACCCAAAGGCTCTACGCGAACTTCGCCTATTGCCGCAGGCAAAACAAAAACAGACCCTTTCCCAATCCCTCTGCTGCCTGTTTCCCAGGCCAAGCTCCCGTCACCCTCGAGGACAGCGGCAACGCGAGCCCGAGGGAGCTGAGAAAGTGCCTTCTCGCTCGAAAGAACTTCTTTTGTCAAAGAAAAGTGTGGAGACGAGAAATCCGGGCGAACCGTCGGCTTTAACCTGGGGTCTATCGCCGCAAGTGCTTCCTCGATATGGGTTTCTCGCGGTGACCCGTCAAGATCGGAAGCCCCCCAATCATAAATTCGGAAAGTGACATCATTAGTTTGCTGGAATTCGCATAAAACCACCCCAGGCGAAACAGCGTGGACGGTTCCCGATTGCACTGGAAGCAAATCCC
Organism: Planctomycetota bacterium; assembly: GCA_003501525.1. Classification (GTDB taxonomy): domain Bacteria; phylum Planctomycetota; class UBA1135; order UBA1135; family UBA1135; genus UBA1135. The sequence continues at coordinate 46 of DNPI01000186.1, read as the reverse complement.
CGGGCTTTACCGCAACCTCGCGGAGCATAGATTGGAGGAGTTCCTC
>DNPI01000207.1:12060-19807 GCA_003501525.1 Planctomycetota bacterium | reverse complement strand
ATCCCTTCTAGGAATCCCTGCCAAGTACGGCCTCCACCCCAAGCTGGTTCAGGAGAATCGAGCTGAGCAACAGCTTCAAAGCTAGGGAAAGCTATCACCACGTTTAGGGCGTCATCCCCAGACAACAGGCCCAACACTGGATTCACTGCATGTCGAGATTGAGTCCCGGGGAGTGCGTCCAGCGGCAACACTTGACTAGCGCGCACTGGGCCGAAGAGCGCGCGGCTGAGCGGCTCCTGAGCCATCTCTTGACTCAAGGAAAAAAGGATAAAGGGTAAAAGCAAAGCAGCCAAGTTACCAGAATAAGCCCTAACGGAAAGTCGCGGTAAGCGAGTTTGAAAATATCTTGTCGTTAACCCTGTGCCCCAAGAGAGGGGTCACAGACAACGCCTGACTAAAAAATTCCATCCCGGCCATGTGCGAAGGGATGCGCCACCCACGCACAGCTAGCCCATTTGAATCGGCCAATTGTTTATCAAGAAGAATAAACGGTTCCGAAAGTTCGACCACTCCAAAAGGCATCTCTACAGGACCAGCGCCATGCAACGATCCAATGAAATAAACCAAGCTACCTGGTTTGCAACCACTAACTGTAAGCGTCGAGATTCCTCCGGCGCGGAGGCCGCTAACCGAATAATTAGGCGCTTCACGAATAGCCAGCGAATGAGAACGCCCTGCAGCTAAGCGAACAAAGCCATCTCCCTCTGGAGGCTCACTTAAGCCCCAATCAGTACGCCCCCAAGCCTCGATTGTTCCATCAGCACGGAGAGCAGCGCTATGAAATCGACCCGCTGAAATGTCGACAAAGTCATTTCCCGGGGGGACTTGGTCTTGACCATAAAAGTACCCACCCCAACCAACCAGACTGCCATCACTCTTAAGGGCGATAGAGTGAATGCCACCAGCGGCAACTTTGACGAAGTCATTCCCTTGACGGGGAATGCTCTGCCCTAGGTCATTCCGACCCCAGCCAACCATAGACCCATCAGGGCGAATAGCTAAATTGTGATAGTAGCCAACAGATAATCCAGAGAGACCCACTTCAGGGGGATTATTGCATTGCCCGTAATTGTCATTTCGACCCCAACAGAGAATTGAGCCATCCTCTTTCAATCCAACGGAGTGAGAATAGCCCGCACCAATGGAAGTGAATATCTCACCCGCAGGTGCATCACATTGGCCGTAATTGTTCCGCCCAAAACCCACAACCGATCCGTCATCTGCCAAAGCAAGCGAAAACCAATTACCACAGGCAACCCGCCGGAAATTGGCCCCCGCGGGGGCATCCGATTGGCCATCTTCATTCCTCCCCCATGCCGCAACCTCTCCATTAACTCGGAGCGCCAATGAGTGATACCCCTTAGAGGAAACCATCACAAAATCACGCTGCGGCGGGTTATCTAGTTGCCCCCATGCATTCGCCCAACCATCTCCCCAACCAATTACTTGACCCGTAGCCCCTTCCTGCGCAGAAACTAACCCCACGAAACTTATGCTCAACAAAGCAAAAGTAAACAGATAACGAAAGGAGGAAAGGGGATGCATCGGCAGGGGTCAGAGAGTGCCGCGGACAGAACAAAGGTTATCACAGAAACGACACCATCACCTTCTCCAGGTTGGAGCCAGAGACGAGATTTGAACTCGTGACCGCCGCTTTACGAAAGCGGTGCTCTACCCCTGAGCTACTCTGGCTTAGCCAGCAACAACCATTGCCGGAACATGTCCGGCTGCTGCTGCACCCAAAGCCCTAGCGCAAGAAGCGGCCAAAGCCGCATTTCCCTCTGTCATAGCCGATTCCAGGACTTGGGAGTTAACCTCCGCATCAGTGCGGGATGCAAGGACAGCCAAAGCATCCGCCGCGGCTATTCGCGCAGCTCCGCTCCGGGAAGAATCACCAATAACCGATTCCATTGCAGCCGCATGAGAAGAATTACCCGCCCAACCAAGAGCCGTCAAAGCATGTACCGCAACCTGATCTTCACGTTGAATAGCCGCAACAATCCCATCGGCAAAACCTTTACCGCCACCATGAACCGCAACAGACGCCATAGCGCGAGCAGCGGCAGAAGCCGTTGCCAGATATCCAGTACGCTGAGCATCTAAAGCAGAGAACGCTGAAGTAATGGAACCAGAATCGATTTCATCTACAACTTCCGCGCCATCGATTTCTCCTGTAGAGCCACTACTTAAAACAAAAATCGCAGTATCTGCATTACGCGCGTCACGTTTAATCTCAGAAACCACACGATGCGCGTAAAGGTCTGGAAGTGGATCAGCAACGACAACAGCATCGGCAACGGCCCCTAGATGCAAATTAACGAGGCCATCCGCACCGGAAGTCGCCTTCGTCACTGTAACTCCAGAATCCTCCAGGCTGGAAGCCAATATCGCTGCTCTTTCTCCAACCGGGTCGACAATGTGTACAACACGAGACGCATCGAGGCTCATAGCCCGCACAAGCGCTCCGGCCACGGTCGAGTCATAAACACCAGAACCAGCTTTAGCAATAGCCGCTGCCGTGCGAACACCAGGAGAGCCCGAATCGAGGGCCGCGTCGAGCCCAGAGCTCGGTGCCTTTCCGGGGCCATCAAGCAAACCTATTAGCTCGATAGCTATCGCTGCATTTCCGCTCCCAACCGCCTTAACAAGAGCAGCATTGAGTACAGAGTTCCCTAATGTAAGGCTTGCTGCTTTCTGAGCCTGCAAAGCCGATTCGAAAGAATCCTGTCCACCATCCACGAGACCAGAAAGGGCTGCTATTTCGGAGGCATAAACAAGAGCAAGTTCCACCGCAGCATCACTCTTTCCAAGTTCATGAGACCGCAAGAAGCATTGCTTCGCCCGCTCAAGAGGAACCAAAGGAGACGGAACTTCATAGAAGGAAAGGTTAGCTCCATTGACAACCCAAACGACACCATGATTCTCCGCAGGAGAGAGCCCAGCAGGGCTATTTGAGGCATAAGCCAACCCTTGTTCGAACAAGAGGGCCCCAGCATTTCCCCCACCAATTTTGGAGGCCATAGCACGCACACTACCGTCAGCATCACTCGTGGCGAGGTCAGCTACTCTGCCCTTTGTCCGGACATCGCCTAGCTGCGCAAAAACGAGAAGGCAGCCTAAGCGAACCTCAACGTTGGAGGAGTGGCTCGCCGCAAGCAAAGGCTCCACAACTTCGCTGCCCAAGCGCGACAATGCATAGTTAGCGGCAAGACGTCGGCTCTCACTCTGCGACGCAAGCTCACTGACCAAAGGAATTGAAGCAAACGGGCCGAATCTGGCGCCTAACTCAAAGATCGAACGTGCACGCTCACCATACGAGTCAGAAAAACACCCCGCTGCAACTTCCTGCGCGGCGCCCTCATCACGAATAGCTTCACGGCCTGCTTCCGCAGCAGCCTCAAGTATTTCTAAAGCAAAAGTTTCAAACTCTCCGCCTGCCACCATCAATTCAAGGAGAGCATCCTGACTATCGTTAAGTAGTTCTAGAGCAACGACTTGATCAGGAGCAAGGCTCACAACCTGGCGGAAACTTTGAATAGCTTCTTCGAAATCACCCGCGCGATAGGAAGCCATACCTTGACCAAACACCTGCTGTACATCCTGAGCAGATAAGGCCGGAGTAAGAAAAATCGAAAAGAGGAGAAGGCCCGTGCGAATGCGGATCATGCTTGCTTATGGGGGGGTAAGAGCCAATTCTAATGAATTGGCGAAAAAGGCTGTGGATAGCGTTCCTCTAGCAGGACCGAACTACCCGGCAACATGATAGGTTCACGCGAAAAGGGGTCAAGGAATGGAGGGATAACAAATACGACCCAGGGGGGAAGAAAAATCAGCTCCGGTGGTGCTCGGCCAGCTAGAAACCTCATTTTCCAAAAAGGCATCGGCCAGAAGAGCAAAAGCTACCGCCTCTCTTAAATCCGGGTCCCAGCCCAAATTCGCATAGGAATTAATATCGAGAGGAGCCAAATGTCGATGCAAAGCCTGCATCAACGCTGGATTCTGGGCGCCACCACCACAGACATAAATTGGACCTTCAAGACCACCGCTTTTTTCAAGAGAATGGGACACTGCCCATGCCGCGAGCTCAACAAAAGTTGCCATCAAATCTTCAGAGGCAACATCCTGGTGAGTTTCCTCAGCACGGAGGAGTAAAGCTTCTCCAAATTCTTCGAGACCTGTGCTTCGCGGCAGTTCCTTCTGGAAAAAAGGATGTGCCTGTAAAACTTCCAACAAGCTGGAAACGCACACACCTGACAAGGCAAAAGCTCCATCCTTATCGAACAACCCTAGACCTTCGCGACGAGCAAGGGCATCCAATGGACCATTCGCTGGGCCGCAATCCCATCCGAGCGGAGCCTCATCTCCTCGAAGAAGAGTGAAGTTCGCAATACCCCCTAAATTGAGTATCCCCAATGACGAGCCCACTGCACGATGCAATGTCCAGTCCGCAAAGGGGCTAAGCGGAGCCCCCTGGCCACCAACGGCCAAATCTGACCAGCGGAATTCGCCTACGGTGGGAATTCCCGCAGTAGCCGCAACAATTGCCGTATCACCAGCTTGCAAAGTCCCCCCTTTAGGATTCCCTCCATGATGAAACACTGTCTGCCCGTGACAGCCGATGGCACGAATTCGATTAGCAGGGACACCCATGTCATCTAAGAAGTCTTTTGCTGCCGCTCCAAAGAGGACACCCAAGCGATAGTGCCAGCCAGAAAAATCTTCCAACGACCAATCAGGCGCCAGACGAATCCCTTCCGCAACTGAATTAGGCCAAGGAGAAATGCCTCCGCCCAAAAAGCGGGCTGTCCTAGTTAATCCCGCTCCAACAACTTCAATTAAAGCAATATCAATGCCATCAGCAGAAGTTCCGGACATAAGGCCGAGAACTAGCCGAGCATCTCGACTCTCGGCGTCAGCCGCCATCACTAGGGAATAACTATCTCAGTCCCCAGCTGCAACACAGAAGCCATCCCTGGATTCGCGTCGCGAATTCGAGCTTCGTACTTGTTCCAAGCACCCGGAGCCGTCCAATCCTCCTTGCCGTAATATTTCTTCGCTATTTTCCAGAGGCTGTCTCCATTAACTACGACGTGAATACGCTTCGCCTGAGGCAAAGGCTGATCGACCTGAAGGATTTCCGGCATCTCTTCAGCAGCAGCAGGTGGTCGAGGTACCCAAATTTGATCACCCGGCTGAAGAGGGCGACGCGCGAAGTTCGGATTGGCGAGCGCGATTTCGTTAAACCGATTCCGATTGCCAAAAACCGACTCCGCAATACTCCAAAAGGTCTCGCCAAGTGAAACGTGGTAAATCATCATCGGCGGCTGGAGTGGGAGCTCCACTTCAGTAGCCCCCTCCGTTATTACCAAAGGAGGCAGCGCACTTTTGTCTGGAAATTCAGTAGGAGGCAGAGGCGGATCCGGATCTATTCGAGGCTCAAGCCCGTTGATAACGACTACGGAGAGGAGGACCCCCACGAGTGCAAGCGCACTGGCAATTATTTGCTTCTCCAGTCGACCCATAAATTTTCCCCCGTCCCTGGGGTAGGCTCCCAAGGTATCGACCCAAGTCCCTCAATCCAAGTGTTTTCTCTTGCCTCTATATGCGCTGGATATCGAACAATGAATTGCCTTTGTCAAATGTCCAATTTTTTGCGCGCAGCTTCTTCCTCCCCCTCAGGGTTGTGAGGACTCAAAAACCACAATTTCCTGAGACGCTGAGCAAGTAGTACCCCTCGCGCTTCCTCAAGCGTCAACTCATCCGGCGCCCACCGGGCGAGAAATTTGGTTACGCCCTGTCTATCTACCCACGACATCGCTCTACCCCAACACCAGCGACCCAAAATACCCGGAGAGAATGCCGCCCCAAAATCTACAAAGCTCACTCCACCCTCATCGTCTAACAAAATATTTTGCCTTTGGCGGAGATCCATATGAAAGACACCTTTCTCATGAATCGCTTCGGTCAAAGCCGACAAGCGAGCCGCAATTAAACGCGGCTGCCTGCAAAAACTATCCCTATTCAAGGGGCGGCCTGGGAGTAGCGACATCGCAATAGCATTCTTATCAATACGAAAAAGAATCTGAGGAACACCTTCAACTCCTACTAATTTTATTAATGCACGAACTTCGCGAGCCAACAGCCACCTGCCTAAAAAGCGACCGAAAAGCGAATGCCCTGAAACATCCTTTACCACACATGGGCCAGAAGGCCCCAACACCCTGTACACCTTTGGCTTGCATTGAGAAGCCCGACCTAGGGGATCCTTTGGAGATTTTTCAAACTCTTCCCTAGACCAAACACGCAGCTTCGTCATCCCGCAAACCCAACAAAAGGCGACCATTTATGGACAGTTGCAATCCCAATCAGCGCCAATCCTAGAACCAAACCCCATGGCCATTCATGATTCGCCGTAACACGACTCCAAGAAAATTTTCGTGGATCGCCACTGCGCCAAGGTCGTAGCCTCGGAAGAAAATCCGGGACATGACGTGCATGCCTGTCCAAATCCTCTCCAAAAATCTTGCGCAAGCGAGGATATTCCCGTTGAAATTTGCGTGGGAGATATTCGATAACGAAAATCAGGGCCAAAACGACAAGAAAAACCCAAACGACTTGCCCACGAAAGGTGGAGGGATTTCCAGCTGCCAAGCCGACTCCGAGAAGTGCAATAAAGGAGCCAAGGTAAGCGGGATTACGGGTGTGCGCATAGGGCCCAGTAGTGGTCATATGAAGATTTTTATCTAAGTGCCCAAAAGACCAAATTCTCAAGGCCCAAGCGAAGACAACTAACAAGCTACCTACCCAAAAAGTAAGAGGCCGAGGGTCGGAGGCCGCAATTAAAAGGAATCCGCTCAAAAACGCTACGCACTTGCGCAAGAGTCGAATAGGTGTGAATCTAGAGTTCATAGTTCAGACGGGGTTGCGAGTCCTGAGAAGGGACAGGACAATTGTCCGGTCCAGGAGACCTTCTTCAACCCTGAAATGCATAAAGGCACTATTTTGACGCTTCTATCCCTAATAACGGGGTGTGGAGCACCCATCCTATCTAACTTCGAAATTCAACCCGAAACATCTCCCTGCCAAATCACTCTTAAAGATCACCGCACTGGAGCAACCATAGGTGTCCTCAACGAATCCCACACCTCCAAAGACACTTTCTACTCGGAATCCCGGCAAGGAGCAACCTTTAAAGTCGTCAACGACCTGCAAATGGGAGCACTGCTCCTCCAACTAGAAAAAAGCGGTCTCTTTCAAGAAGCTACCAAGGGTACAGTGCGGGTTCCTGGGGCGAGGACAAGCATTCTGGTCGAAAGGAATGGGCAATTCTGGACTCTCGCGTACAGCACCTTCGACGGCGAAGAACGGCAAAATCTAGTACAAAACTGCCGCAACGCAGTGCGAGCCATTTACGACGCTAACCAGTCGTTTCAGGTTGTCGACAACGAAAAAGGCGCAGGTTTTTTCTTAGAAGAACAAAACAAACTTCGTTCAGAAGCACAAACGCGAGGGAGCAAGCGTTGAACTCGAAAGAGGAGGCCATTGTTGTAATTCCTGCAAGGCGGGACTCGACACGGCTCCCTAAAAAGCTATCGCTAGCCGAATCAGGCAAGCCACTACTAGCTCACACTGTCGAGCAGTGTTTACAAGCATCCCTTCCTTCTCGAGTGGTAGTCGCTGTTGATTGCGAAGAGCTAGCCGCCATAGCAGAGACTGCTGGAGCACAAGCCGTTTTCACCCAGCCTAC
>DNPI01000207.1:11072-11760 GCA_003501525.1 Planctomycetota bacterium | reverse complement strand
AAGCCGTTTTCACCCAGCCTACTCATTTGTCGGGGTCAGACAGAGTCGCAGAGGCCATAGAACATTTTCCGCGAGTACAAACGGTAATTAACGTCCAAGGAGACGAGCCAGAAATCGAGCCGGATGCAATCGACGCAATTGCACAAACAATACTTAATGGCGCAGAAGTAGCTACTCTTGCAGCTCCTTTGCCAGAAGGCTCGCTCGAAGACCCAGCCGCAGTGAAATTGGAAACTGACAACCAAGGGAACGCTCTTCAATTTGTTCGCCGCGTGAATACTCAAGCAAACTGGCAGCTTCACATCGGCATTTACGGATATTCAGTCCATGCTCTCAAAGCATTTACTTCCTCAAGCCCCACAGAGGCCGAAAAAGATTTTCATCTTGAGCAATTGAGATTCCTTGAGAATGGAGTGCCCATCCGGGTAGTGTCTTGGCCACGGGCCTTCCTGGGAATCGACACCCGTTCCGACTACGATGCTTTCTTAACCCGTTATATCGGCACATCCCCCCCATGACCCGCTTCATCTTCGTAACCGGTGGCGTAGTGTCCTCGCTAGGCAAGGGCATTACCACGGCGGCAATTGCTGCCATCCTCGAGAAACGCGGCCTCAAAGTCGCAATGCAGAAACTTGATCCCTATCTCAATGTAGACCCAGGCACGATGTCTCCCTTCGAGCACGGAGAA
>DNPI01000207.1:9357-10715 GCA_003501525.1 Planctomycetota bacterium | reverse complement strand
CTCGATCTCGGCCATTACGAACGCTTTGCTGATGCTTCTGTGAATCGCTACTCCAATGCAACCACAGGCTCAATCTACTCAGAAGTCATACGCAAAGAACGCAAAGGAGAATACCTTGGGAAAACGGTCCAGGTCATCCCGCATATCACAGACCAAATCAAGGAAGCCATCAAGCAAGGCGCCCAAAAAGGCACAGACGTCGCCATCGTGGAAATTGGAGGGACTGCTGGCGATATAGAATCCCTTCCCTTTCTCGAAGCAATTCGACAATTTGGCCAAGAACAAGGACCCGGAAAAGCCTGCTTCGTCCACCTCACGCTGCTCCCCTTTCTGCGAGCTTCTGAAGAAATGAAAACGAAGCCCACCCAACAATCAGTCGGACGATTGCGAGAGATTGGCATTCAACCAGATATTCTTGTCTGCCGCTGCGAACAGCCAATGACAGAAGATATGCGAAAGAAAATCTCGCTCTTCTGCAATGTTGAAGAAAAAGACGTCATTCAAGAGCAAGACGTAGAAACCACCATCTACGAAGTTCCTCTAGACCTAGTCCGCGAAGGATTGGACGCTTCTTTAGTGAGCCATTTGCATCTTGAGGAAACCCAAACTCCTGATATGTCAGATTGGGAAGACTTGAGAGAACGTTTCCGCAATCCAAGCGGAGAAATCGAAATCGCTGTTGTGGGGAAATACATCCAACTCCATGACGCATACAAGTCTATTTACGAAGCCTTGGCTCACGGCGGTGCAGGACATCAACACAAAGTAAAATTCCGCAAGCTGGAAGCAGAAAATATCCTCGATGATGGCCCCGAAAAATTGCTAGAGGGAGTGCATGGCATTCTGATCCCAGGTGGGTTTGGAGAGCGTGGACTCGAAGGAAAGATTCAAACCGTACAGTGGGCCAGAGAAAACGGTATCCCATGTTTCGGCATATGCTTTGGAATGCAGGCCATGGTGATTGAGTACGCCCGACACGTAGCAGGCATCGAAGGCGCGAATACGAGTGAAGTAAATGCTGAATGCGCTGCCCCTGTAATTGATCTTATGGAAGAGCAAAAAGACGTAAGCGACAAAGGCGGAACTATGAGACTCGGGGCGTACCCCTGCCGCATTTCCGAGGGCTCACAAGCCGCAGAGTTTTATGGTCGCGACATGGTCCTAGAAAGGCACCGGCATCGCTGGGAATACAACAACCACTACCGCGAAACACTTGAAAAGGCTGGGCTCGTATCGTCAGGGATATACGAAGCTAAAAACCTTGTAGAAATCGTAGAACTAAGCAGCTCCTCTTTCCATATCGGAGTTCAGTACCATCCAGAATTCAAAAGCAAACCTCTCGCTCCTCATCCACTATT
>DNPI01000207.1:6660-8979 GCA_003501525.1 Planctomycetota bacterium | reverse complement strand
CTCCTCTACGAAACAAGTGGGAGCTTGATCTAACACAATCAAAGACAATGACATCGGACTCTTCTATCCCAGGTGGCGATTTCCGCCTTTTTCTTCAAAAAATCGCAATGCAAGGATTTTATGCACTTGGCCTAGTGGAAATACCCGGAGCACCGAAAACCGGACCAAATCTCGCTATGGCACGCTCTGTAATAGACGATATAAGAATGATCCAAGAGAAATGCGAAGGGAATCTCGATGACGGAGAACGCCAAACGCTTGAAAAGTACCTTTCCGATCTCCAGCTTCAATACCTAGCCGCTGAAAAAGGGGACGTAGACCAAGGGCAAGCACCTAACGAAGAAAATGTTTCTTCGGAGGAGACGGATCCCGGGACATGACCCGGTATCTGGTCACTTCGGCTCTCCCTTACGCCAACGGCCCTATTCACTTCGGGCATATCGCCGGCGCTTATCTCCCTGCCGACCTGTATGTCCGCTGGCTGAAAATGACAGGGGAAGAAGTCCTTTATGTTTGTGGAACCGATGAATACGGAGTCGCCATCACCCTGCAAGCCGATCAGGAAGGGGAAGAATATCGCGATTATGTAGATCGCTGGCACCAAGAAATTAAATCAACTTTCGATCAATTCCGCATCGAATTTGATGCTTGGTCAGGCACTGCTCGCTGCCCTCACCACGTTTCGGCCAGCCAAAAATTTTTCACTACCCTTTTGAAAAAAGGATTCGTTCAGGAAAAAACTACCTCACAATGGTATTCCGAAGATTTAGAACGCTTTCTGCCGGATAGATACCTAGAAGGTACTTGCCCTGAATGCGCTCACCCTGAAGCAAGAGGCGATGAATGCCCAAAATGCGGGATGTGGATTGACGCCTCTCAATTAGTAAATCCAGTTTGCACGATTGACAGCTCGAAACCAGTTTTGCGAGAGAGCCTTCATTGGTACCTCGACCTACCAGCACTAAAGGAAAATGGTTTAGCTGCTTGGTACGAGGGAGAGGACGCCGAGCGGCCTCACAGACCCTGGAAACCAAATGTCGCTGGACACGTAGAAGCAATGCTCAAAGATATAAAGGAGCGACCAATCACGCGCGATCTTCCTTGGGGAGTACCAGTCCCGAAAGATATCGAATCAGCAGAAGGGAAAGTCCTCTATGTCTGGTTTGATGCTCCTGTCGGCTACATCTCAGCGACCATGGAATGGGCTGAATCCAAGGGCGAACCGGATGCATGGAAGACTTGGTGGCAAAGTCCAGATAGCCGACTCGTTCATTTCATTGGCAAAGACAACATCGCCTTCCATGCAGTCGTCTTCCCTTCAATGCTGCTCGGCCAAGGCAACGCTTGGGATGGAGAGCCCTTCGTCCTGCCGTGGGCTGTACCTGCAAACGAATTTTACAATTTACAAGGAAAGAAATTCTCGACCTCTAGTGGATGGCACCTCGATTCAAAGGCGTTCTTTGATTCCTATTCCGCCGATGCAGCCCGTTTCCATCTTGTCATGACGTTGCCCGAAACGGCAGATAGTGAATTTTCCTGGGAAGGGTTCCAGAGCACCAACAATTCGCTCCTAGCCGACAAACTGGGTAATTTTGCTTCACGAGTACTCAAGTTCGCCAGCAAAACTTTTAACAACAAAGTCCCTCATAGTAGTGGTGTTCTCGATACCCACCCTCTTCTTGCAACCGCGGACGAAGCCTTCGAAGAAATTGGAATTCGAATTAGAGAATTCGAATTCCGAGCCGCAGGACAAGCGCTAATGCGAGGATGTGACGCTCTGAACACTTTCTTCGACGAGCAAGCTCCTTGGAAACTGGCAAAAGGGGATACAGAGGATTTGGTTCTCTGCGGCGAGGTCGTGGAACGCTGTATTGCCTACCTGGAACTCCTCTCAAGAAGAATGAGCCCTTTCTGCCCTGATGCCGCCGAGGCCCTGCGTAAAATGTTAGGAGAGGCTATTGGGAATTCCGATAGCAAGTGGGGCCCGGAATCAAAAGCCCAGTCACCGGCGCAAGTAATCCCTGGAGCCACGCTCGGCGAACCCGGAATCCTTTTCGCCAAAATAGAAGACGGCGCCCTCCAAGAGGAGATTTCCCGCTTGGAGGGCGCCGTTCCCTGCGAGTGAAGAGCTTGCCTTCGCTCGCTTACAGGGTTGCTATACCCAGGAACTGTTAGTCGACTCTTCGCTACCACCTTCACCCTCACCTGAGGATTCTTCAGCGGAATCGGTTGCAACAGCACCGGCTTCATATGCCGAACCGCTACCTGCCTCTTCGGTGTAGCCAGTCTCTTCGGTAGTACTAGCTTCTTCGGTTGTAC
>DNPI01000207.1:0-6327 GCA_003501525.1 Planctomycetota bacterium | reverse complement strand
AGAGGAGTTCAACTCCTCCTTCCAAGCCTTGGCTGGCTTAAAGCCAACTGTAGTACTTGCTGCGATCTGAAGCGGTTCTCCTGTCTGGGGATTCCGGCCAGTCCGAGCAGAGCGAAAACGCTTATTCCAGGTACCAAAACCAGCAACAGAAACACTGTCATCATTGGCAATACCTTCTTGGATTGCCCGAAGGACAACGTTAACGGTTTCTTCTGCGCCAGCTTTTGTGGTTTCAAGATTTTGGCAGACGTAATCAATCAATTCGCGCTTGTTCATGCGATTGTCTCCTGTTGGGGGCAAATAGGGGTGTACAAAAAGAAAGGTGGAACCGGGGGAAACCCGATTGACCTATCCTGAGGGGCGGGAAGGTCCACGTCAAGGAATCCCCCCCTCAAATCACCCCAAAAGATGGGTATTTAAGCTTCGTCCTTCGCCTTCAGAAAAGCCCTATTACGCCCTCTCAGAGCCTTCACAAGTGGGATGGTTTGCTTGCGACCATCGAGAGTCACAGTAATAACCCCCTTCTTAATCACCGACGTTGCCAACTTCATCCTGCGAACAGTCCCATTTGGCAAAAGGACCCGTACCTTATGGACATTCGACTTAAAAGTTCTAAGCGAAACACCAGTACATTTAAGCCCGACTCCGCCTTTCTTCTTAGGGAGCCCCCGACGAGCGATTCTTCGCCCGCTTCGGGTACCTTTACCTGTGACTTCGCATCGACGAGACATAATTATTCGGGGTTTTGGTCCACCTAGGTCGGGCAGTTTACGTGGGGTCTTCGATGCGGTCAACGTACTGTTGACCTTGAGGTCTAGGTAACCGACAATGCTCTCCACCGGATGACGGTTGTGGGAGAGCTCTAAGGGGTAAATCCCAGCGGACACCGAAGGGGCAAGTGGCAACGGCCGCGAAACTCTCAGGTACCAGTACCACAAACCCGACGGATCCTGGATGGCCGTTTGTCGGCCCAAACAGGGCGCCTCAGGCGCCCTTTTTTTATTTTGTCCCCGCCCTCAACTACTCCCCTCCTCGCAACACCTCTCCGTGATGCTCATGAATCCTTAGGCGGCAAGCTTGTAGATTTCGCTGGATGGGAGATGCCACTTGACTACGGGAGTATTTTGGGCGAATCCCAAGCTGTACGAGACAAAGCAGGGGTCTTCGATGTTTCTCATATGGCCCGATTCAGTTTTACTGGAGCTAAGGCTCAAAAAGAACTTGACCATGCGCTTGGCGCCAGAATGAGTGACCTTCCTGTCGGGAAGGCTCGGTATAGCCTCCTCCTCGCTGAAGACGGCGGCATCCTCGATGACCTCATTGTCTATCGGACTACGGAAGAAAGCTTTTTCGTGGTCGTTAATGCCTCAAACCGCATTCGCGATTGGGAGACTCTCACGGCCAGATTAAGCGCAACCGAAGCTGCGGATATCACCTTAGACGGAGGAGGGATTTTGGCTCTACAAGGGCCACAAGCGAAAACAATTCTTTCCCAAATAATCAAAACGGAGGATTTTTGCCCAGAATTCCTCGATCTTGCTTACTTGCGTAAAACTCCGTTCGGGAATCTTTTCCTAGCCCGTACTGGATACACAGGAGAGCATGGCTACGAGATATTCACAGCACCTGGGCAAACCAAAGATATCTGGAACGCTCTCTTGGAAGCCGGCGCTCTACCAGCAGGGCTAGGGTCAAGAGATGTTCTCAGGCTAGAAGCAGGGCTGCCGCTATACGGTCACGAAATTCATGAGACAGTCACCCCCTTTGAAGCGGGACTCGGATTTGGTGTTATGGGCTGGAAACACCGCACGTTTGTGGGTTCAGACGCACTCCCGCACGTCCATCCACCAAAACGCAAGCTAATCGGATTCTTAGGAGAAAAGCGTGTACCGCGCGAAGGATACCGAGTGCTCAGCGACGGAATCGAAGTCGGAGTAATTTGCTCCGGGGCTTGGTCCGCCACCCTCGACAAACCGATTGCCACCGCTCTGGTTCAAGAAAACTGCAATGGACCTTGGGCTGTTGACATACGCGGTAAAGAAACGCCTGTACACATTACAAATCTTCCTTTTGTCCCCCACCGCTCACGCGATTAAATTCATGAGACCCCAAGATCGTTCATACCTCGAGTCCCACGAGTGGGCTCTCCTCGAAGACAACATTGCAATCATCGGAATTACTGATTTCGCCGTAGAGCAGCTTGGTGAACTCGTGTTCTTAGAACTCCCGGAAACCGGTATCACCGTAGACAGAGGGGACACACTCGGGGAAATAGAAAGCGTCAAGGCCGTTTCTGAGTTTTACTCGCCCGTTGCCGGAACTGTAACTGAAGTCAATGCAGGACTTCCCGACGCCCTAGAGCCTCTCCAAGAAAACCCTTTAGACAAAGGGTGGCTAGTCAAAATACAGGTCCAAGATGCTACTGCAGTAGAAGGACTGCTGGATGCCGCAGGATATGAAGAAGTCGTCTCTACCCAAAGCTAGTTTTGCCTTATCTCCAGCAATCTCAAACTGACCAAAAGGCCATGCTCGCTGCTTTAGATATAAAAGCAGTAGAAGATCTTTTTGAAATTATTCCCGAAGACATCCGACTGGGGCGAGAACTGAACATAGAAGGCGAATGGACTGAGCGAGAGTTGAAGGAACATATTCGAGAAATCGGGTCATGGAATAGGCCAGCCGCTGGACGGCCCTGCTTTTTAGGAGGTGGTGTCTACGACCATGATTGGCCAGCCATCGTCGATCACCTTGCTGGCCGAAGTGAATTCCTTACTGCGTATACTCCTTACCAACCGGAGTGCTCGCAAGGGACCTTGCAGTGGATTTTCGAATTTCAAAGCCTGATTGCAGAAATCTGCGGTACAGAAGTCGCAAACGCTTCAATGTATGACGGAGCCTCTGCCTGTGCAGAAGCGGCTTTGATGGCTACTGGAGCCACGCGACGTAAAAGAGTGGTGATTTCAGCTGGACTTCACCCGCACAGCCGCGAAGCAATACGCACCTATCTCCGCCATGGAGACGTTGAGGTAGTAGAAGCTCCGCTCAAAGAAGGCGCCACTGATTGGGGCGACCTTGTAAATGACCAAACCGCTGCGGTTTTTGTACAACAGCCGAATTTCCTGGGAATCGTTGAAGATTTGGACATCGCACGAAAAATTTCCGCCGATTCGGGCGCTTGGGCTGTTGCCTCCATCTATCCCATCGCTATGGGTTTACTTCGCTCACCAGGAGCCGCGGGTTTCGACTTAGTTGTAGGTGATGGACAATCTCTGGGAGTCCCGATGGGATTGGGCGGCCCATCCTTCGGTTTTTTTTCCGCGAGCGGCAACCAAGTTCGACGGCTCCCTGGCCGTCTAGTAGGACAAAGCGTAGATAGTGAGGACCGCCGAGCATTTACCTTGACCTTCCAAACTCGCGAGCAACACATTCGACGGGAAAAAGCGACATCAAACATTTGCACGAATAACGCACTAGTCGCGCTAAGAGGATGCATTCACATGGCCGCTCTTGGCCCCAAAGGCATAGAAGAGGTTGCCTGCTTATCTCGACAGCGCGCACTTGAACTAGAAACCGCGCTGACGACAGCATGTGACGGCATTTCACGCGCATTCCCAAAATCTCCGTTTTTTAACGAGATTCCCTTTCGGGCGACCGGAGGCGACAAAGCCGTTAAAAAATTCAAAGCGGCCCTCTCTCAAATCGGCATAGCAGGCGTCCTCCCGATGACCGAGTGGTACCCCGAAATGGCGGGTGTTTTCACGCTTGCATGCACCGAACGAACTCGACCCGAGGACATCACCAAAGTCGCAAACATTGCTGCTGAAGTTCTCCCTGCCGAGGCAATTGCTTGACACAAAACCTCACCCCTCTTCTTTTTGAAACTTCACGACCCGGTCGCAGGTGCACCACCTATCGAGGTGCAAATCGCGACAAGGCAATCCAAGGGCTTCCAGCTGGAGAAATCCGAGAACGCCCACCACAGCTTCCCGAGACCGGAGAGTTGGACTTAGTGCGACACTTTACGCGCCTATCTCGGAAAAATTACGCCATCAGCACTTGCTTCTATCCACTTGGCTCCTGCACGATGAAATACAACCCAGTTGTCAATGAAGCTCTAGCAGCAGAAAGTGCATGGACTGGATTGCACCCCCTACAAGAGGCAGGAGAAATCCAAGGCGCACTTGCTGTGATGGCACGTCTACAAAATGACCTAGCAGAAGCGACAGGCCTTCCCGGTGTAACACTGCACCCCGCAGCTGGAGCTCACGGGGAGCTCACCGCTCTCATGGTGCTACGTGCTTGGCTAGATTCCTGTGGGGAGACCAAGCGGCGTACCATTCTGATTCCTGATTCAGCGCACGGAACAAACCCCGCTTCATGCACTTTGGCCGGCTTCGAAGTAGTCACGGTTAAATCTGACAATGAAGGCCTTTGCGATTTAGATGCTTTGGCCAATCTGTTGGACGAAACAACGGCTGGCCTAATGATTACCAATCCCAATACTCTGGGTTTATTCGAAGAGGGCATTCAGGAAATCTGCCAAATGGTGCACAAGGCTGGAGGCCGTGTCTACATGGACGGTGCCAACTTCAACGCGATTGCTGGAATTACTCGGCCAGGAGATTTCGGAATTGACATGATGCATCTAAATTTACACAAAACCTTCTCCACTCCACACGGAGGAGGAGGGCCAGGCGCTGGCCCAGTTTGCGTCACCGAAGAGCTTGCACCTTTCTTGCCTGGACCTCATGTGATTGAAGATGAAGATGGCTTTCTACTCCAAAACCCTAATAAATCTGTGGGCCGATTACGCAATTGGCACGGGAATTTCCTTGTTCTTCTCCGAGCATACGCTTTTATTAAACGGCTCGGGGGCCCTGGCTTAAAGCGAATGGCTCAGGCCGCCGTTCTCAACGCAAACTACCTCAGAGTTCAGTGCAACAAGCATTGGAGAGTTCCTTTTGATCGTATTTGCATGCATGAATTCGTAGCACGCCCAACCAAGGCGATGAAAGAGAAGGGAATTCGGACTCTCGATATAGCGAAGCGATTAATCGACTTGGGATATCACCCCCCCACCATCTATTTCCCACTTGTAATCCCCGAAGCCATCATGGTGGAGCCTACCGAAACCGAATCAAAGGAGACGCTCGACGCCTTCGCCGGTGCGCTAAACCAGATTGCTGAAGAAGCCTTACGAGGCGATTCTGCTTTAAAGCAAGCTCCGGCAACGACTCCTGTCGGTCGAGTAGACGAAGCTCGAGCAGTGAAAGACCCTAACTTGTGCTTCCGCTGTAGTTAGACGTGATTTCGGCTCGACTACTTGTCGACCCACCACTTAGGGCCGCAGAAAACATGGCACGCGATGAAGCCATCCTAAAATTTCGTCACATCCCCACCCTAAGGTTCTACCGCTGGGCAAAGCCCACTCTCTCTTTAGGCTGGTTTCAACAAGCCGAGGGCCTCCCACTGAAGGATGTCAAAAAGCGAGGAGGTGAAGCTGTTCGGCGCCCAACAGGGGGCAAAGCGATTCTCCATGAAAATGAGTTGACCTATTCACTATGCGCTCCTGAATCTGGTGCACTAGGAAGAGGTCCTAGGCTTGCCATGCAACTAATTCACGAAACCTTTGCTAAAGAGCTTGCTGCCCAGTGTGGGATTTCTTGCAGCATTAGGGGGACAACATCCTTAAAAAGTGATATTCCAGGCAGTCACTGGTGCTTCGAAGATTCATCTCCTATGGACTTAATTTGTAAAGGAAGAAAACTTCTCGGGTCCGCCGCACGGCGCAGAAATGGCTGGGTCCTCTTCCACGGCAGCTTAGTCGTTAGCCCGCCGCGAGAGACTCCAGATATAGCAGGCACCGGCAAATCTCCCGATACCTTTGCTCTCTCTAATGCTCTCAGCCAAGCCTTCGGACTAAGTTTCTCCCACGGTGAATGGGAGAGAGAAGAATTAGAAGAGGCACAGACACTGGCTCTCCGCTATTGCGATAGCACTCACCTTTTTCGCCGCTAGAATTCTTTCCGATGAAGCCCTACATCGAACTAGTTGAGAAAATACTCTCGCGTGGTGAACGCAGAGAAGATCGAACTGGCACAGGAACCATTTCAATTTTTGGGGCTCAAGCACGCTATGACCTCCGCGAAGGATTCCCCTTGGTCACAACGAAAAAAGTCCTATTCGAAGCTGTCGTACGAGAACTACTCTGGTTCTTGAAAGGGTCGACAAATATCCATGATGGCTTGAGTGAACATACTCCCATTTGGGACGCTTGGGCTGACGAGAAAGGGGAACTAGGTCCGATTTATGGAGCACAATGGAGGA
>DNPI01000228.1 GCA_003501525.1 Planctomycetota bacterium | reverse complement strand
ATTTTGATGTAGAGATCGCCGCATCTGCAGCTATTGCCGACCCGATGGTTAGAGTCGCGAGAGATGGAGTTTTCCTGGATGTTCGGCCTGTTGTAACTGCAGACCGCCGCTTCGTTTTCATCGAGGTCAGACCAACCGTTGCAGCGCTCAAAAGACCCATACCAACTTTCCAAACATCACTCGGGACAGGTTCACCTGTAACCCTCATGCTCCCTGAACTCGAAGTCCAAAAAATTCGCACTCGGGTCATGGTTCCAGATGGAGGAACAATCCTCCTCGGTGGCATGAAAGTGGTAGACCAGCAAACTCGGGAATCAGGGATTCCTTTCCTCGATGGGATTCCAATCCTCTCCTTCTTCTTCTCTCGTAAAGGCGATTACGAGTCTTACAGAAAGCTGGTCATTCTCCTAACAGCAAGAATTGTCATCCCAGAAGAATTCGAGCCGGCGCCGGTTCCCGATCTAGCGCCTTAGCGCTTTAAAGAAAGAACTCAGGGGTACGTCGCATGCCAGCACTCCTCCTTCTCACCGCCCTACTTATTCCCCAAGAAGGCCAAGAGGCGAACTCGGCCACTAGGGATGAAGCGACTTTTGCGCAAGCCCTTGCCACCGACCTTGGCTTTGACGATTGGGCAGAGAAAGTAGTCAACGACGCCTTGAAGAAAGCCTCAAGCCCCAGCGACCGAGGTTTACTTCTACTAGCACGATGCGATGTAAGGAAATTTATCGCACAAAGAGCCACTGACCCTTCTTCGAGGCTCGCTGCTTTGGGAGCTGCTGGTGAAGCATATACAGACTTCTTAGCAACCCAACCTTCGCCTAACTTAGCGAACAAAGCTCATACCAATCTTGCGGAAGTTGCTTTCCAATATGGCAGAGCACTGCAAGCACGACTAGACGAAACAGATATTGGCCCTGAAGAGCAAGCGGCCATGGTCACGACGGCAGAAACGATATTCGAGTCAGCCATCAGGGGCGCAAACTCAATGATTAATTGGTGGAACGCACTGCCTCCAGGAGATGAGCGAGAAGGCGCGCGATTCACCGTTTACTACCCAAACGAGTTTTATAGATCCCTAACATTTTATTACTGGGGTCTTCTGTACCCTTCTGAATCACTTGAGCGCGATCAATACACAAACAGAGCGCTGGAGTACTTAGCCGACTTCGCCCTTTTGGTCGGAGAAAACTCCTACGCCGGCATGCTCGCGTACAAGCATATGGCAGATGCATATGCCGCTCGCTCCGAGACAGAAGACGCAGAAATCTTCTACGTCCATGTAATTGAAAATGCCATCCCCGGGGACTCCTTCCTTCAAAATGCTTCGGTCGCAGAAATAGACAGCAGACACGGAGTAATTCAGGAAGCCACCTTGAGCTTCGTTCAAATGCTAAAAAACGAAGGGCGGACCGGGCCCGCAGAAGCGAAAGCTCTCGAATTCCACGATTGGGCTGAAACGGAAGGTGTTGTCTTGAAGCCTTCCGGGTTCAGAATCCTACTTGAGCTAGCAGACCAAAGGGCTGACCAAGGCAACTACGGCGCAGCCATCGATTTGGCGGAGAGAGTTGCGCGTGAAAACCCCCAAAGCTCACTAAGACTAGAAGCCAATGCTGTCATGAGCTCGGCAATTGCAGCTGCTCCCCCAGACGCGGATATCAATCTCGACATCCTATACGGCTCAGCAGAAGGTGCTTTTTTCCGAAAAAACTACAAGCAATCGATTGAAGGATTTCTACTCCTCCTCGGAAGGATGGGAACCACAGCACAGGCTGATGAATTCGGAGGCAGCTCCTATTACTACTTGGGTAGATCTTGGTACTTCCTAGATAGGAAACTTGAGTCTTCTGTCGCCCATCAGGCTGGTTACGAGCTTTTCCCTACCGACGAAGAGTTCGCCAACCAAAACGCCCGAGCTTGGAGAATCCTAGCGGAACAATTCCGCAACACGGACCCCAACGACACCTTTCTCGGCAATTTCTATGACCAGGCAATTAATGCCGAAACTGCATCAGGCAGCACAACTCCGGATGCTGCCATTTTCAGGTCTGCCAAGAGCCACTACGACCGCGCCAAGGATCTCGCTCGAGCAGCACGAGGGATGAACGCCCTATCAAAGGAGGCGAAGCTCGCGCTGGGCGCATTCGACCAAGCGGCCTTGTCCTTCAGGAAAATAGAAAAGGGCAGCAGGCATTTTGAAGAATCGCAAGTCAAACTGGCTCTATGCGAGTACAACCGAATGGAGTGGGATACGGGCGCTGGCAACCGTGCCTTAGAACTCCTCGACGAATACCTCGACATCTATCTGCCGAATCCTGAACACACCCCCATTGATGCAAAGGGACGCAAAATAAGGAAAGATGTTTCAGCCCAAGCCGACTACTACCGCGGCAATATCTGGCGAAGGTTGGCAATCGGAGGGAACCTCGGCGCGTGGGAAAAAGTTCTAGCCCACCTAGAAGGCTACCTAAGCAGACACCCAGAGCAAACTGAATATGGCTTCTCTTCTCTGGTCCTCCGTATGGAGGCTTTCCTCGCCCAGGGGAACAGCCTAGATGCTGTCAATCAGTACGAGGAACTGCTTGCATATAACCCTAAGGCAAAATGGATTAACCGAGCGTCCTACATCCTATTTAGTGATTTCCACAATCGCGCACTCGAAGCAGAAGATCTGTCGCTCCGAAAATCGCTATTAACTGAAGCGGTTGATTATCTGGAGACATCAAACCAAACAACAGACAGCGCGAAGTGGCCGAACATTCAAACTGAGGCACGCATCAGACTCGA
>DNPI01000221.1 GCA_003501525.1 Planctomycetota bacterium | reverse complement strand
GATCAGCTTCGAGCTTATTCAGATATCCCCTTTGTCGTCACCCCTGGCGCTATAGAAGCCGTCGATGCCGAAGGCATTGAGTTCAACCTCAATCTCTCCAATGAGATTACAGTCCGAAATGCCCTTAACGTCATTACGGAATCCGCCGGGGAAGAAGTGACCTATACCTTCCGCAACGGAGTGGTTTACATCACCACTCGTGACAAGGCTTATGGTGATCTTGTCCTAAAGGCTCACGACGTTAACGATTTAACCGCTCAACTTATTGACTTCAGCGGACCAAAAATTGCCAATATTCGGCTGCAAGATGATTCCAGCACACTATTAGACGACGAAGAGCCTCTTTTCGGCGGCGTTGCTGGCGAACCAGTCCCCATCATGAATCCAGATAATCTGGAGATATTGATAACCCAGTCTATTGCTCCGCAGACATGGGAAGAGTTGGAGGGTGTTTCAATCCGCTACTCCAATGGCTCTCTTATTGTTTATCACACCACAGAAGTCCAAGCTCTCATTCATGAATTCCTCGAGGACTTGAGAGAGTACGTTTCATCCATGGTGATGATTGAATCTAGGTTCCTGACAATCCGCAAAGATTTCCTCCAAGAGATTGGCGTGGACTTTCGCGGGCTCGGAGGTTTCCCCCCGGCTAACACACTCGTCAACCTTGACGATGTTACATCGGGCCAGGAAGACAACGCATCCGCAGGATTGGACAACGAAGGCCCTGGCCTTCCCTCCGGATCTGACACAAATCCATCTGCTGGAGCTTATTTCTCTGAAGGCCTGGATGGAGATATCAGAGCAAGGACCGAAAATATTCTCGGTGGATACGGTGACAGGCTCACTCCTTTCGGAGGCGCAACCTTCCAGTTCGCTTTCCTGGATGACACGCAAACTTCTGTCATTATGCGAGCCGTTAAGAAGAGTGAACACGCAGAACAAATCAATGCAAGTTCAATCTCAGCCCAAAACACCGAACGTGCCTACATAACGGTTCTTAATCAGGTCACCTATGTACAAGATTTTGATGTTGAAGTGGCTGCTGCCGCGCTTATTGCGGATCCGCAAGTCGGAGTTCTTTCAGATGGCATTGTTCTCGATGTTCGCCCCACTATCGGGCACAACCGGAAATATATAACTCTGGAATTACGCCCAACAATTGCGACATTAAGAAGGCCTATTCCGGAATTTACATCTTCACTTGCTGGCCTAACAACTCCTGTAACGATGCAGCTGCCCGAGCTTAATGTGGCTAGCGCAAACACTACAGTTGTGCTCCCTGATGGCGGGACTGTCGTTGTCGGCGGTTTGCAAAAACTTTTTAATATCGACCAGCGCTCAGAAATCCCTTTCCTTGGGCAAATCCCTATTCTGTCCATGCTCTTCAAAGCGGAAGGTGAAGCCAATGAAAACCAAGACATCATCATTCTCATACGAGCACACGTCGTAGATGCTCGCGAAGTGATGGAAAGGTTGGACGCCTAAGACTCTAGGCGGTAATAAGTAGCCAAAATTTCCGGGAGCTCCCGAAGACCGGATATCGTATGGTCTGGCCCCTTTTTCGGACTGAGTGCGGCGTATTTACCTGAGCCCCGATGCCACACGGTAAACAATCCTGCCTGCGCAGCTGAATTCACATCGCGTGTGGGATGGTCACCGACATGCATTGCTTCACTAACCGGAACCCGAGCCTTCCGAGCAGCCAATGTGTACAGTTTCGGATTAGTCTTAGCGATACCCACCTCATCAGTAATAAAAATAAGAGAGGGGTCCACCCATTGGTCAATTCCGAGACGTAAAACCTTTTCCATTTGCTTACTCGTAATACCGGCAGTCACGACACCTAAAGCAACAGGAGTCTCTGCTAAAAATTTGAGCACGTCAGTCGCCTCGGAACGAAGGCGCAGCTCTCTCCATTTAGTCTCGTGGTATGCCATCATTCCCGCAGACACCAACAAGTTGGGATTTACTTCCGCAGTTGCTGCCTTGGGGAGGCGATGGAGAAGCCTTTGAAAATGGTGTCCATCATTAGACCCAAATTCCTCAACCACACGTAACAATTCAACAAGAGCTTTCTCCCTGTCTATCCGTAAACCTCGAGCAAGCATTGCATCAATAGAAGCCTCTCGAGCTCGTCCTGCGAACTCAGTCGAAGAATAGAGAGTGTCATCTATATCAAAAAAAATGACGCGAACAAGGGGAACGCTCATGAGGCAGCACCAATTTCGACAACTGAATTCAAAAGTTCCTGGGTGTGCGGATGGACAGGTTCTCCGAACACTCGTTCTGCTGTTCCATGCTCCACAAGCTCTCCGTTTTGCAACACGGCCACTTCATGAGCTAAACGGCGAGCCGCTCTCAAATCATGCGTAATAAAAAGATACGCCACGTCATGGCGACTCTGAATATTACTGAGCAAGTCAAGGATCTTGTCTTGGACAACTGCATCCAAGGCACTTACCGATTCATCAAGGAGAATCAGCCGTGGCCGAAGAGCTAGCGCCCTAGCAATAGCAGCCCTCTGTAGTTGCCCACCACTCATTTCATGGGGGA
Source organism: Planctomycetota bacterium (assembly GCA_003501525.1). Classification (GTDB taxonomy): domain Bacteria; phylum Planctomycetota; class UBA1135; order UBA1135; family UBA1135; genus UBA1135. The sequence continues at coordinate 13,616 of DNPI01000221.1, read as the reverse complement.
AGCGATTCGCATCGTCAACTGACAAACCGACATCCGCCAAAAGCGCACTGACTCTTTCGCGCACAATCTCCGCTGCCAAGGGCTCATGAATCAAAAAAGGCTCACCTATCGACCAACCAATCTTCTTTTTAGGGTTAAGACTCGTGCGCGGATCTTGAAAGACAAAACCCATTTCTTTACGAAGCGGCCTTAAACGCTTTTCCTTAATCGAGAGGAGATCAACAACTTCACCCGAAGCACACCGTAAACGAATAGCCCCACGGGCAGCAGTCAACCCCAAAATCGCACGCACAACGCTTGTTTTCCCTGCCCCGGATTCTCCAACAAGAGCCAAGGTCTTCCCCGCCTCTAAAACTAAGTCAATACCAGAAAGAGCCTCTCTCCACGTCTTTACTCGCCCGAAAAATGTCCTGGTCTCTGGATAACTAACCTCCAGATTCTCAATCGTTAAAACCGAAGAATCCAGAGATCCGCCTCCAGAAGGAGGCTCGCTCAAGGAGTCAATACGAGGAAAAGCACGGACCAGTTCACGAGTTTCAATCTGCTCCGGGCTACCAAAAATTTTAGCGACCGGCCCTTCCTCAATAATTCGCCCCTCATTAAGGACAAGAATCCTCTCGCACATGTAGGCCAAAACACCTAAATCATGACTAATCCAAAGCAGTGAAAGCTGTCGTGCTTCGACGATACCTTTCACAAGGTCGAGGATCTTGGCTTGAACGGTCGAATCCAAGGCAGTGGTCGGCTCATCAGCTATCAGGAGTTCAGGATCACCCGCCAAAGCGATTGCTAAAAGAACACGTTGGCGTTGCCCCCCGCTCAACTCATGAGGGAATCGATTAGCGATTAAACCTGGGTCTTGTAAATCCAGCTCTAGGAAAATCTCTTCGATCCTCGCTTTTCGCGCCGAGCTGTCCATGTCCGGTCTATGAAGAACGAGCACTTCTTCTACCTGTTTGCCTACACGAATGACAGGATTCAAAGCGCCAGTCGGATCTTGCAAGACGAGGGCCATCTTCCCTCCTCGGAAAGATTGTAATTCTCTTTCTCCTAGGTTCGTCAACGGCTCCCCCGCGAAAGCAACACTACCTTGCGTCCTTTTCACTCCAGTCGGCAGCAATCCAAGAAGGGCCAGTGAAGTTAGAGATTTTCCACTACCAGACTCGCCAAGGATCCCGACTGTTTCACCTGCTCTAATAGTTAAGTTGAAATCGGAAACCAACGCTTGGCCCGGAGCATTAAGCGGACTAGTTTCCAGGCTCAAACCTTGGACCTCTAGTAAGGGAGTTTGCGACACGGGGGAATTCTAGGTGCCGCCGAGGCTATCCTGCGAATATGAGTGTATTAAGAGGGGTCTTGGTCACCGCATTACTCCTCCATGCAGGAGCATGCGGAAAAGACCCTGCGGCCCTACGGATTGCCAATGGTCCCGATCCTTCTTCGCTCGATCCTCATCTTGCGTCAAGCGTCTCGGAAGGAAGAATTCTCTCTTCTCTATGGGCAGGATTAACGAAATCGAATCCAACCAACCTGGAAGTCATGCCCGGGCTAGCCGAAACCTGGACACCCTCAGAGAACGGAAGAATTTGGACATTTAAAATACGCGACAATCTTCGTTGGTCTGACGGTTCCCCCCTTACGACAAAGGATGTCAAAGCTTCTTGGGTTCGACTGCAGAACCCAAAGACAGGAGCTCCCTATCAAAATTGGGTGGCCGATGCTTCTATCTCGACTTCTTCCAATTCAGTACGCATCGAGTTTCCGAATCCTCAACCGCAATTTCCTGCAATGTGCTCCTGGCCGGCTCTCGCACCAATCCCTCCAGGCCTACGTAATGAGAATGAGATTCCAGGCGAAGTAAGCAGCGGACCATACACCTTAAAATATTGGAAGATTCGCGATAGAGTTCGCGTTATCCGAAACCCTTTCTACTGGAAGAAAAACAGTGAAGCCCCTGAATCGATTGATTTCTTGACCGTCGAATCTTCGTTTACAGCACTCAATTTATTCCTCTCCGGTGAAGTTGACTGGACTCCTCTAGTCCCCAGATTGGCAGCACTTGCGCTCGTTAAGAAAAAGGAACCCTCTTTCTCCGCCTCGCCTCGCCTCGGGACCACATTTCTTCGCTTTCAGGCCCCCCCGTCTTCTATTCACGATTATTCAACAATAAAAACGCTTTCCGACGCCATTGATAGAAAGAAATTAGCAGAGGTCGTAGGGCCAGGGTCAATACCTGCTATTTCCCTCACTCCCCCAGGATTACCGGGATACGCCCCTCCTCTTCCCTCACGCTTTAGCCACCCCGTTAAGCCTAAATTACACGGGAGGCTCGAACTCATCTTTCCTTCTTCAGATGCTAACCGAATTGTAGCCGAGTTCCTTCAGGACCAATGGAAGCGAAATCTTGGAGTTGAGGTTCTATTAGTAAATCAAGAATGGAAAGCATTTCTCCGAACTCAGCAATCCGGGAATTATCAAATATCCCTCTCCTCTTGGATTGCTGATTATCCCGATCCACTTTCTTTCCTCGAAATATTTCACTCCGACAGCGGAAACAATCGAACAGGGTGGGAAAATGTTCAGTACGACACACTGCTTGATATGGCCAGCCAAGAAGGGAATCCATCGGAAAGGCTGAAAATCCTACGAAGAGCCGAAAGTCTATTAATCAGAGGTGGGCCTATTGTTCCACTGACACATGAAGCGGGCACCGATTTAATCTCCAGCCAATGGAGCAATATTCGGCCTGGCCCAATGGGGAATATTAATTGGGAACGCATTCGACCTCGGAGCGGAGCCAAATGAATGCTTTCCTCCGGCGGCTTGGATCTTGGGCCCTCACCATTCTTGCTGTACACGCGGTAGCTTTTCTACTCGTTCGCAGCACACGAGGAGGGCCGTTCGATTCGGAGAGAAGCTTATCCCCAGAAGTACGCGAAGCTCTGGAGGCTCACTATCACCTGGATCAGTCCATACTTCACCAATACATAGAAGCATTGCGCGGACTGCTCCGAGGAAACTTGGGGCCATCCATGCACTACCGAGATTTAGGCGTTTGGGAAATTCTCTCCGCCGGGATTCCGGTTTCACTCGGCCTTGGGCTTGGGGGGATTCTCGTTGCCGTTGTTCTCGGAGTCACATCTGGGCTAGGATCAGCTCGGCGACCTAGCGGAAAAATTGACACGATTACACGGTGGACCTCGAGCCTGGTTATGGGGATACCTAATTTCATCCTTGCCGGACTTGGCGTTGCCTACTTCTCGTTTTATTTAGGGTGGCTCCCTTCAGCGGGCTCTGAACAGGCGACCCACTTTATCCTTCCTTCCCTTGCTCTCGGCCTCCCCTTTGCCGGGCAACTGTCTCGGTTAGTTCGAGCCGAAGGACTAAAAATCCTTGCTGAAGATTCCATTCGGGCGGCCCGCTCTAGAGGATTGCCAGAGCTCCACATTCTCCGCTTTCATGTTCTTCCACGAACATTAGTCCCCGTAGCCGCATTTCTGGGGCCAGCCACAGCAGGGATGCTCACAGGTTCTCTTGTGATAGAACAGATATTCGCGCTTCCCGGAATCGGAACCCACTTCGTCCAGGCTGCGCTCAACCGTGATTACACCCTTGCCCTAGGGGCCACCGTTCTTTACACCGCTTTACTTGGCGCTGCAACTTGGGCTGCGGATATTTGGGTATCTCGCCTTGACCCAAGGATCGAAACTTGATGATGCCTCTCGATACTGGGACCAAAATAGCGATCTGCTTCCTCTTTGCGCTGGTTATAGGTGCTCTGGTTGTCCCTCTATTGCCACTACCAAACCCTGCGACATTCTCCCTGGAACATGCGCTCACGCCTCCAAATTGGATAGCGAGCCCTGTCCTCGGAACCGATGCCCAAGGACGAGATATTGCTGCACGGGTTCTTTGGGGAGCAAGAGTATCGCTAACAGTTGGACTCCTCGGAAGCTTAGTAGCCCTTCTCGTCGGTTTACCATGGGGCGCCGTTGCCGGCTATCGCGGCGGGCGAATAGACAGATGGATGATGCGCTTTTGCGATGGCCTGGAAAGTGTTCCCCTAGTAGTTGTAGTGCTCTTCCTCCTCACCCTTCTTCAGGAATACCGCATCGAGATGGACAAAGTTGGCATAGAAAGAATTCATCTCTTCTATTTCGCAGTCGGAGCCTTGTTCTGGTTACCCACCGCAAGGGTCGCTAGAGCCGAAGCTTTACGGCTTAGAAAAACTGCCTTTGTCGAAGCTGCGCAGAGCCTAGGAGCTTCAACCCCTTCTATTCTCTTCCGACACGTTCTACCCCACCTGCTGGCTACTGTTTTAGTTATGCTGACACTAACACTACCCCGCGTAATGCTGATGGAAGCCTTTCTTAGTTTTTTAGGACTAGGAGTAGAAGCGCCTGCTGTTTCTTGGGGGACCCTCGCCAGAGACGGCCTGGCAACTCTGAATCCTCTTGTGGACTGCTGGTGGATATTGGCAGCTCCGGGTGCTGCACTAGCGCTAACCCTCTTAGCCTTTCAGTGCTTGAGTGACGGAGTGCAAAAAAGACTCAACTCGCGAGAGCAATAAAATCCATTTCAACCTTAGCGCCAAGTGGCAAAGAGGCAACGCCGACGCAAACGCGAGCAGGGCGATGTTCTCCAAAAAAATCTTTGTAGATTTCATTTACCAAAGAGAAATCGCCCAAATCAACAAGGTATATCGCCACTTTCGCGACCTTGTTTGTCGTCGAATTCGCTGCATGCAAAACAGCTTCTAGATTTTTCAACACCTGCACTGCTTGATCTTCGACCCCTTCCGGAAGCCCCTCTACATCAGGCTTCAAACCGATTTGCCCACTTAAGAAAAGCAACCCCCCCGCTTCAACAGCTTGACTGTACGGGCCACTAGGCGGAGGAGCCGCTTCGGAAGAAAACTGCCGCAATAATGGTGAGCTACTCATGATTTGAATATTTCTTACAAAGTGCTTGGTGTACAGAAGAGGTTAAAAACCTTGGAAGTTCACCTCCCGCAGCGTAAACCTCACGCAGAAGCCGACTTGAAAGAGTGGAGAAGCTAGCGCGAGTCAGGAGACAAACCGTCTCCAAATCATCGCACAACTGACGGTTGGTCATAGCCATCGGATACTCAAGGTCAAGGTCAGCAGAAGATCGGATGCCTCGAAGAAGCGTGGTGACCCCCCGTTCATGGGCAGCCCTCGCAACAAGACCATCAATAGCACTGACCTCTACGGCAAGGTCTGACGTCATTTCCTTGATCATAGAAATCCTCTCTTCCACGGTAAAAAGGCCCTCTTTGTGCGGATTGGAAGCGACGCCAACCCAAAGTGAACCAAAAAGATTTACCCCTCTCTGGATTAAATCGAGATGCCCCAAAGTCGGAGGGTCAAAAGAACCTGGAAAAAGCGCGTTCGGAGCCTCGTGCATAAAAGAATTGTAGAAAGGCTACGGCAGAGAGCACTAATAAGTCCTTTGTTCGGAGCTTAATTATCAAGCGGCGGCAGAAGCCACAACTTCACCGTCTCCTCTTCGGCCAGCAGCCGCGCACCAGCTAAGCGCAAAACACTTTCTTCAGAGCCACCGATCTCACTCATAACCATCATTGCTTCCTTAGGCAGCAACAATCGCATTCTCTGTAAGGCCGAGGCATCGCCTTGGCGGACTTTCCTCCGGTCTTCCAATCGACTCCTCAGGCTCGGTATTCGCGCATTATGGATATGGGGTTCATCAACCAATAAAGAACGATGTAAGAGCGGGGCCAAGGGGTTCCCCGTAATAGAGATGCCTTGCCTCAGGCGTCCTCCCGGGTCTCCCAGAACAAGTAGCGGGACACTCTCTGGGATCGATGCCTCAGCGTTAAGAATCAAAGAACCCGGTGCCACTAATCGCCCCCCTTCCACTTCCCATCTAGGCGGATCCGTCGCCAAAGACCTGTCCCAAGAAAGATAAGAGGAGAGCACCATCCACAATGTCGGGAGAGTAAAAACAAGAATCACTAATCCAAAATTATTTCTTAGCCGCGACAGGAAAATGCCTGCAGGAACCGCAAGGAGGACTCCTGCAAGCCGTGCAAACTTATATTCATTCCCCCAAGGCAATGGTCCCGAAAAAAGCCCCAGTAAGGCGCAGGCGACGCCAACCGCAATCATCCACCGCATCCTCAAAGAAGCCTGGCTCATACCTAGGCAACCTGCAACAAGGAGGAGAAAAAGTGGGCCAAAAAAATTAGACGCTGCTGATCCCGAAAAAGAAAATCCCGCGAGGAGAGAAGGCCCTGAAACACTTTCCCCGACAAGCGGCCACAGAAAGGGCAAAGCAAGAACAACCGAAATAATTCCAGATAATGGCCAAGCCCAGCGCGCAAATCCCTGCTGACGGACGCAGCTCGGCAACTTCCAAAGGGCGGCAATCGTTCCAAAAAACAGCCCGACTAGCGGATTTAAAGCAAGGGCTAAAGAAGCAGGAAGAATTGCTCTCTTTGCTCGGCCTTGAGCCTGAGCAGCGTGGGACAACAGAAAAATCCCAAAAGGAAGCGCAAGGGAAAATGAAGATGGATTGAGAAACTTGGGAAGAAAAGCCTGCAATCGAGCATCCCACGCCCAAGCCAATCCAGTCCCGGTTGTATGCGAAAGAGCCAACAATGGTGGTCGCGGACCAATAGGGTCAGCAAACAGCCCTACAAACCACCCGAAACCATTAAAACCTAAAATGGCCGCCAAAAAAACAAAGCGACGAGAAATCCAACCCAATCCAAAGGATTTCCCTAAAGAATCTAAAGCTGGTCCAAAAAGTAAAGCTGCAATGCAGTTCAGCAAAGCAAATCCCCACAGAGGGCCAATACCAACCCGACCAATCCCTACCCCTAACCCAGGATAAAGGAGGTAATACCGGAGGCTTTCACCAGCGTGATAAGGATTATCCGGAGCAAACCCTCCTCTTAGAACCGCCTCACCTACTGCAGAGTGAAGCATCCCGTGATAAGACACTAAAACTGCTTCACCACCAAAGAAATAAACACAAAAAACAACAAGAGCAAGCAAACCGCCTTCTAACCACGGTGCACGGTTAGAGAGCCGCGGAGTTGGAATCATCTCGGTCCCTCCCTATCGGGCCAGGGGACATGTGCAGAACCCACAAGCGACTCCGGGTATCCAAGCTCCGCCAAAACAGAAGGATCCAACCCTTCGGGGACGCCCGGTTCAACAAGCTTCAAATTGCCATACCACTGGTATAACGAACGAAGCAGACTATCCGTCACCTCTGGATAATCGGATGCAACGTTCTTCTGCTCGAGGGGATCAACTCGACGGTTGAAAAGAGCAAAATCTGGATATGGATAAGGGACATCACGTGGAGGCTCTCGAGGCCCAAAAGAATCGCTACCTGGATTGTGGATTAACGTCCAGTCCTCTTCTCGCACAGAAAAGAATTCTCCGAACCAACTGGAAAAAAAGGTTTCACCCGCGTCAATATCTTCACCAAGAACATGGGGTAACACATGTCCAAGACCTAAGCTTTCCTGAATCCGTTTTCCTTGCTCAACACCCAAACCAGCCACGGCAAGAGGTACACGAATGACTCCGCTATAAAGACTCTTCGCATGCGGGAAATAGCCCAATCTGTCTCCCAACTCCTCCCCATGGTCACTAAAGAAAACTACACGAGCATTATCAAGAAGTCCTCCTCTGCCAGCGTTCCGATAGAAGGAATCTAAACCAGCAAGGAATTCCTGAATCCACAGAGATGTTGCAAGAATTTCTTCATCATAAAGGCCTCTCAAATGCGCCCTCAACTCCGGTGTCAAGGTAGCAGGATTGCGATGAACACCACCAATCAGTTCATGATTACCGGGTGGCCCACTTAAATCCGACCATGTTCCTTTGCTAAAAGCCGGAGGAGAATATGGCTGATGCGGAGCCATAAAATGAGCCCAAAGCAAAAGAGATTCACCTTGCGCAATCGGCATCTCAGCCTTGGAAAGCAAATAGCGGGGAATTTTGGGTTCTTGCTCCCGTGCGAGGACTACATAAGAGTCAAACCCTCTAGCTAGGCCGCAGGCCGGACTAAGAGAAAGGTTGGCAACCGCTGCGTGGGTTGCAAACCCAAGGGACTGAAAGCTTTCAGCGACACTTTTTCCCGTAACCACGTGCCGATTAGAAAGGCCGCCGTGCTCGAGCGGGTCCAATCCTGTCCAAAAAGTGCCGAGCGAAGGCAGAGTTTTTCCAGCCGGCGCCCAGCAATTTTCCCAAACTACCCCATTGTTAGCCAACCAAGCTGGGGTACCTAATTCATCGACATCGCCAGCAGTAGCTCGATTATGACCATAAAAAGGCAATCTGTCCGCTCTAAGTGTGTCAACTGAGACCAAAATCAAATCCCACGATGGAGCAGATGGCTTGCCACATCCAAAGATGAAAAGACTGAGCAAACAGAGGAGGAATCGATGCATCATGGCAAAGTTGCCCAAACCGGGAACAATGAGAAATCAAGCCCCCACCGTGGAGCCGTCCAGAATAGGACAAAGAGCGTCACGATTAAGCACGACAAGAGATTAAGCACAAAACCGACTTTTGCCATCTGTGTCATTTTCAAACGCCCACTTGAAAACAAAATAGCATTCGGAGGAGTCGCAGCAGGAAGCATAAAAGCACAGCTTGCCGCAAGCGTTGCAGGTAAAGCAAGAAGAAGAGGGTGGAGGCCTGCAGCCACAGAAGAAGAAAAGAGCAACGGAATAAGTACGTTTACCGTCGCAGTATTGGAGGTCATTTCTGTAAGAAATGTAACGCCGAGAACCGTCAACACAATCATTGCTACAGGAGAAAGCACTTGAAGAGGATTCGACAAAGCCTCACCTACAAATCTGGAAAGCCCGGTCTCTTCGAATGAGTTCGCAATAGCAAAGCCTCCTCCCATTAGCAGTAAAACCCCCCAAGGAAGATCTCTGCAGTCTTCCCAGTCAAGCATGGCACCCCCACCTTCACGCGGCAGGACAAAAAGAACCACCATTCCCAAAAGAGCAACGGTTGCATCCGTAAGACTCCCTGCAATAGACGTTGGAAATAAATTTTCCCAGCCTGGGATTACGAACAGCCCAATATCGAGCTGGCGACGGGTCAGCCACAAGAAAACAATTCCTACAAAAACGAAAAGAACTCGATTCTGATTGCTACTCCTCCGAGGTAGCTGAGTAATCTCTTCGAGCATTCCAGAAAGTGACGGTGAAGGTGAGGCAGAGACAGAACCAAAGAAACGAGTCAGAACAAACCAAACCAACAGTACAAAAACAACTACAAATGGGAGCGCCCCCAAAAACCATTGCCCAAATGAAATTTCTGGGGCATCTGGGAAATAGGCCTCCATCTGCCCCAAAAGGACTGCATTCGGAGCAGTTCCAACTGGGGTAGCTGTTCCTCCAATTGAACAGGAATAAGCAAGCCCCAAGAGCAATGGGACCTGCAGAGATGCTTGCTCTTCTTTCTCCATGCGATCAAGAATCGCTAGAGCCACAGGAAGCAACAAAAGAGCCGTTGCCGTGTTACTTAAAAACATCGAAAGAGCGGCAGCGACCAACATAAATCCCAAAACCAGCCGGCGCGGTCGAGAACCTAAAACTCGGAGAATCCAAAAGGCAAACCTTTTGTGAAGGTCTTGTTTCTGCAATGCAAGAGCCAGAACAAAGCCTCCAAGCAGGAGAAGCAAAACATCATGAAAATACCACGTAGCCACCTCTCCTGCAGAAACAACTCCAAGGGCCGGCAAGCATAGAGCCGGAAGTAAGGAGGCTACCGGTAAAGGCAACGCACCAGAAATCCAGCACCAAACGGTAAGAATCGCAACTCCTGCTGCTCCCCTTGCGTCCCAAGGCAGTGAACTCAAGCCTGGTAATTGTGTAGCGCCCCACCCTATAAGCACTCCACTGGCCAAAAGAAGAACCTTTGATGGCGAAGTTTTTGTTCTGCCCATGCCCGTAAAACCAGAGGTGGCGCGAGGACTCGCGGGAAGCCATCCTAGGGCATCCTCACCACATCATTCCCGCACATATGAGATGGTTCGACTCCTTCCTGGCAAGATGCCTACCACTCGTCCCCAACAGCCTGTTGCGGACTATGAGCCAGCGGTACTTATCAGGCGAAACACGTAGCCAAGCAATTACACAAGCAAGCGCCTTAAGTACATCGGGGTATCGACTTACCTTTGATCTCCTGGGAGAAGAGGTGGAAGAAACGAGTCAAGCTGACCAGGCTCTCGCTGAATACGAAGCCCTTTTGCAAGATTTGCTCGCAGCGAAAATGGAAATAAATCTTTCTATCAAACCCTCCCAATTTGGCATGGGAATGAATTGGGCAGCAGGAATTGAAAGAGCTCGTCAACTTGGACAAAACGTTGCCAACGCTAATGGATTTCTTCGATGGGAGATGGAAAGTTCTGAAACTGTTGACGAAACTCTCGAGGGTTTTTCCAAGCTGCGGGAAACTTGCGGAACAGCTGTAGGTTGCGTACTGCAATCAATGCTCCGCAGAACCGCGCAGGACGCGAAATCCCTTATCGGCGGCACCCAGAAATTAAATGTCCGGCTAGTCAAAGGAGTTTACATAGAGCCTCCCGAAATCGCTTTCCAAGAACCTGCAGCCATCACAAGAAATTACATCGAAGTAATGGAGGACCTCCTCAGGGGGGGGGCTTTTGTCGGCGTCGCAACTCACGACCCAGCAATAATCGAAGCGCTGCGGAACCTTCTCAAATCTCACCCCGAATACCTAAAGAGATGCGAAGTACAAATGCTGCTTGGGGTCCAAGAAAGACTCCGCATGGAAACTAGAAGGGCAGGAATTCCTGTTAGGGTTTACCTCCCATATGGTCATGCTTGGCGGGCTTATGTCTTGCGCAGATTACGCCAGAACCCGCGCTTAGCCGGCCTCGCGTTTCAAGGGATGTTTGGAGGCAGAGAGCGCCTAAAAGCCTAAGGAAACGCCCTGAAAGCCTCCTGGAGGCCCAGGAGAAGGCCCTCACGAGCCTTGGCTAGTGTTGTTCCCTCGGGGAAAAGAATGCCGGAAGCCCTAGCGTGGCCACCACCTCCGAGTTTCTCAGCAACCGCATTGACGTCAACAATGCTGAGACTACGCAAAGAAGCCTTCCAAAGGCCGTTACGGGGCATAAGAAACGCTACGGCTTCAACACCATCAACCCCTCGCATAATGTCAAGGACTTCATCTGTATCCTCCAAAGAAGCGTGCAAACCGTCCAAACTAGTTTCGTCAACCCAAGCAAGAGCTAACTTCCCATCCTCGTGATATTCCAAATTCGCCATCGCTGCTGCAATACCTCGTGGTCGACCCCGCTCCGCTCGCTGATAGACCTCGTGGTACACCTTCGCCGTGTCAACTCCAGCCGCAACAAGTGAAGCCGCCGCCTCCCAAGCAACAGCATCAGCATTCGAATATTTCAACCATCCCGTATCAGTCATCAAAGCTGTAAAAGCTGCTTCACAGGCTTCGGCACCCGGCTCCACGCCTAGTCCCCGAGAAAACTCTAAAGCAAGCAAACCGCTAGCTGGTGAACTCACATCATGAAAGAGAGCCGTCCAAGGAGAATCCCCTTCTTCTAAGGGATGGTGATCAAGAGCAATACGTGGGATATCCGAACTCTCAACCAAACCTCCAATCTGTCCTAAACGAGAAAGTCGCGAACAATCGCAAACCATAAACAAATCGTGCGGAGGCAAGTCTGCTCCCGCTTCTATTACCTTCCACGGTGTCTTCTCCTGCAAAAATCCATACCGTCCATCCGGAGGATCAGGGAGAAGTATTTGACACTCCTTTCCCAACGCCTGGAAAGCATGAAAGAGTACTGCCTGCGCTCCTAAGCAGTCTCCATCAGCCCTCATATGACCGGAAAGAAGGATTCTTTCGCTTTCTCGCGCTATGGCAAGTGCCTGTTCTCTATCTGGGTTCATTATTTGCTCCGTATTCTAGAAAATCTCAACAGCACGCAACGGCATTGGACCCATCGGATTCACAATGCTTTGACAAATTCCTCGCGCGTTCGTGTCAGATTGCGCCGGTAAGGGGACAATTCGAGCAATTCGACCTGGAGCCAGCGTTCCCCACTTTTTGTAGCCCAAAGAAGCCGCCCCACCTTCTGTCATCACCCGCCAAAGATCTTGCGCAGATGCGTGGGGCAAAGCAGCAGCAGCAAGTCGTAGCTCACGCAGTGGGTCGAGTATCGAATTCGAAGCCCGCGAATCGCATCCGAAGGCATCAGGCAAAATCCCGGCTCCCTTAAACGCCGGCTCACGCCGTTTAAAAAAATCATGTGTCCCAGGACACCAGCAGATTGAAACACCAGACGCGCGAAGGGACGCAAGCTCTTTCTCGTCCAAATCCCCACAATGAACCGCCATTACCCCTGGCCGGTTACCTTTGAGGGATTCCAACCAATCCACAGGTGAATCCCAACGGTTCCGAGGGTACGGTCTTCCGCGGCGAGCCATTAAATCCGCTAAGGGGCCATCCTGACCGGCAAGAAAGCGACGCTCTTCAGGATGCTCCCCTAGGTGAACGGAAACGCGAACAGATTGATCGCTAAAGACCTGACGCGCTAAAGACTCCTCTACTAAGAAAGGAGAATGTAGCGCTGAATAAGCACCCGGAACCCACTCCCCAGCATCAGGATTCCCCGGAAAAGGTGCTTCGTGAAAAACGGCCACTTCAAGGTCAGGGACTGAAATCGCTGGAGTGCCTGCACTATGAACTGCGACCAACCCGCAACCCGAATTTCTCAACTCTTCTAAAGTCCTCTTGGCGCTTGCCTCCAGAGGAATCCCACTTCCCCCCTCTCTCCAAGTGATTAAGGCCTCCGCCCAGCGGGAGAATTCAGCCCCACTCCAATCTTCCGAAGGGAAGTCATAATCCTCAAGGTGCGCGTGAGCAAGGACTGGGGCAGCAGCCCACAATTCGCCAGAGAACCTCTCCACCGATTCGCCAAGCACCTCTGCTTCCGGGAAAATCCCCAGAATGCTCCCCTCTTCGACACACAAAGCATGCCGGGGCAAATAAACATCAGCGCAAACTAAAAGCGCATCGGGAAGTAGAAAACGAACCACGAGAGCCTTAGCTCAAGCGGTTTCCCAGAGGATTTTGACCGACGTTACCCGGAAATAGGCTCCCGGAGTTGCAACTCCAAGCATAGAGCGCAAGACATCGTGATCAAAGACAACCATGTAGCGCATCATCCGAGTGGACCCTCGCGCTTGAAGTTCCGCTAAACCGCCTGTGTCAACACCAGCAGTAGTTGTAAATCCAGGCACAACCCAAGGCCATGTAGATGCAAGATCAGGTTCTTGGTTGGCAGTCCCATCAGGTAATGCCCATCCCTGTTGAAACGCAACCCAAATAGGATCGATGCCAGGGATTGGCCAATTATTCGAATCCGCAGTCCAAGTACGGGTTTCCAAACCCGCTCCGCTGTCATACTCACATTCAATCTCGTACCCGGTTGCGCGAATAAAAAGAGCTTCTCCTCCAGACGCATACCATTGGCTTTGCACTCCACAGGAATTTCCATGGAAAGTGACACCTTTCACAACAACATCCCCAGAGCCATCACTAGTCCCGCCA
>DNPI01000205.1 GCA_003501525.1 Planctomycetota bacterium | reverse complement strand
CACGTATCTTCTCCTCCACAATGGCTTCTGGGACTCCCGAAGTATGAAATAACCCTTGGGCGACGGCACCAGAAGCTCCGTCAAGCTCTCCCATCTCTTCCGCAACATTACCGTCTAAAAAAGTAGAACAACATTCCCTAGTAGGCCCCGGCAGGCAAAAAAGATGGCCCCCTTGCGGCATATATACCGAAAAGCCCCAGGCCGAACCGGCCCGATTTCGTAATGGACGAGCTCCTTCGGGGACTCTTGCCTGGTCTAGAAAATGACTAGGTGCAGCACTTCCATGCTGCCCCTCCCACAAAACTTCAAGCGCCTCGACTGCTGCTGAAGAAACGTCCACTAACCCGACGCCCAGCATACTGGCTATCTCACTCCGAACTCGGTCATCAGCCGTCGGGCCTAACCCTCCTGTAGTCAACACGACGCGAGGAAAACATTTGAAGTCCGTAAAAAAAACTTCTAATTCACCTGGAGCATCACCAAGGGTGCTCATCCCCTCGACGCCTATCCCGATACGGAGAAGGCGCTCAGCAAGCCAAGGTGCATTCCTGTCAACAATCCTTCCAGCAAGGAGCTCCTCGCCTAGTGAGACAACCCAAGCCGCAGGAGGCCTGACCATTATGCTTGCTGAGCTCGCCTCTCCCGCAGCGTCACAAGCAGCAAGCCTAACTCATAAAGGATTGCTGTCGGAAGGGCCATCAGAACCTGAGAAAGCGGTTCCGGAGGTGTAAGCAATGCGGATAAAACAAAAGCTCCAAGGATGAAGTGTCGCCGATAATGGCGCAGCATTTTTTGCTGAACCAATCCTGCTGCATGAAGGCCCACCATCAACAAGGGGAGCTGAAAAATAATCGCCAGTGCAACGGTCAACAGGAAAAACATCGAAAAATAATCCGCCAATCGATAGGCATGGACCATCAGGTTTGTATCCACCATGCCATATAAAAACTGAAGGACTGTCGGAATGAGGACAAAATATCCAAATCCAATGCCCGCCGCCCCAGAGATAAGGGAAAAAGGAAGAATGCTCAAAACAACCCTTCGCTCTTTGGGAAAAAGTCCTGTCGCAATAAAAGACCATATTTGCCACAACAAAGCCGGAAGCCCAAAAGCGAGAGCGGCCAAAAAGGCAATTTTCATATCAAAAAATATGTGCTCGACGGGAGCGAGTACCGCTAAGCGAGATTCAAGGACAACCGGAGGATCAGACGCCGCCAAAGCGGCCACAGCTTCACGATGAGGCCTCAGGAATATGGACTCCAGCTGGCTAGAAAATAGAGTCCAGCCTACAAAAAATAAAATCCCAAGGAAAAGCAGCGAATATCCGAATCTCTTCCGGAGTTCATCGAGATGCTCAGAAAAAGTCATTCGCACCTCATCGGGATGATTGGGGAAGGCACCCATATCAACGAATTATCGCCGACCCCCTTAAATTCGGGGAGGGGGTGGGGACTAAGTCTCTCGAACTAAGGCTTAGATTCCTAGCCAAGCCATCCAATCACGCCGAGGCACCACCTGTACAGAAAGGGCTTCCGAAGCCTTATAGGAAGGCTGACTAGACCAAGGAAGAAGATCGCCGGTATCAGGATCAAAGAAGGGGGTCCCAAGAATTAAATAATCCGTTTCGTTGGAAACTTCAGCATGGACTTGAATACCAATTTCTCCCAGCAATGATGCCATGTCACCCGCACTATATGAGCCATAACCATCGCCCAGGAGAACCGCGACAGGCTCTCTGGTGGGGTCATAGATTGCATTTAGCACTAAATCATTAGGAATAATCGGATCAAAGCGATCGTTAACGCTAAGAATCCGCACTTCCGAGCGATGCTCCTCTACGCGAGTCACTTGAGCTCGACCTTTTACAGAGCCAGTAGAAGCATTACGAATTTCAAATTGCATGCCCTGACGCACTCTGTCGAGGCGACCTTTATCAATCCAAGCTTTACCGAGACGGTCGCTGACAGTCAAAACAGAACCGTCGGCTTGTTCAGCCCGACGAGCCACCGAATCCAGTCTCTCAGAAAGGATGTCGTTCCTTTGTTTTAGGACGTGTGCTTCAGCAACTAAATTACGCTGTTCGCTATCAGCATTGGCGCGAGCCTCAGCAAGGCGAGCATCTAAATCGCGGTACTGGTCTCGTAAGGCGTCCCGTTGCCTCTCAAGGTCGACAATTTGTGTATTAAAAGAGTTACGAGTGTCCTCTAAGTCCCGGCGAAGCTGAGTGATGGTGCCATCTTTCTCGCCAAGACTCTGCGTTGAAGCTGTTTGTCGGGCAGAAAGGTCCTGACGCAACTGACCCACTTCCCGGTCTAAACTTTGGTTAGCCGACTTAAGGCCGTTGTAATCGCCAATAAGACCAGCCATGGTCCCCTCGAGACTCGCCGTATCTCCTTCCACGGAAGGGAATACTCCAGCAAGCTCTCCAATCTGACCCTGCACAGAAGCAATATCGGTATTTCCGGAAGCATCCCAGCCCGTCACGCGCGACAGAGCCCTAAATTCCTCATTAACATCACCACGCTGGCGCTGCTCTTGAGCAAGATCCCCCCGCGCTGTATCCAAAGAAGCCTGCAGCTCTGCTGAGGTCTGCTGACTCGTGTAAGCAAAGAAAACGGTGACAAGTGAAATGACGCACAAGGCAATCACCCACATAAGGCTGACTTGAGCAGCTCCGCGACGGGGGTTAAGCATGGAAGAATCCAATTGGGGGTTTGAGGCTATGAGGCCGAGGAATCCGCGGCTCAGCTAACGGATAGGGCCTCGCTGGCCTCTGGGAACGCACTTTTTTACGACCTGCTTGCCGACGGGTCAAGGAGGTCGGAAGATGAAGGCCTCATGAATGAACCTACCGAAGGCGGCATTCGCACCGTAGGCCTCTTGGGAGGGGTCGGCTCGGGGAAAAGCACTGCCGCAAGATTCCTGGAAAATCTGTTGTCCGGAAGGCTAATAGACGCAGATGCTGAAGTAGGACAATTACTGGAAAACTTAGAAATTGCCCAAAAAATAGAGCAGTTGCTTGGCCCTGGATTGCTTCTTCCGAATAATAAGGTAAATCGAGCCAAGCTCGGGGAAGCCGTGTTCGGGAACCCAGCAATGCGAAAAAAGCTAGAAAATCTTCTCCATCCCGCAGTGCGAGATGCCGTCCACCAACAGCTCAGCGAGCTTGAGGGATCCCACAATGACTGGGCGATACTAGATATCCCTTTGTTGATGGAAAATGGCCTATCCACAATCTGTGACTTCTTAGTCTTTGTCGACACCCCAGAAGCTGACCGACGCACACGAGCCTGTGAAAGGCATGGGTGGACCGAAAAGGAATGGAAAGCACGTGAGTTAGCTCAAGCAGACTTAGACACCAAACAAACCGCAGCGGATGCTATCCTGGTAAATGTAGGCTCCCTTGAAGACCTAAAGTCAGCAACAGGAGACCTACTGCCTCTACTCTGCGAGCTGCCTCCCCGCCCTTTGCGGGACCGCTGGCCCCAGTAAGTAGGGTGTTTCAAACACGGAAGATGTGAATTCTTTTTTCACATCCCAAAAAAATAAATCACTATGGCCGAGCACGCTACCAGACGCAGACGCAGACGTAGACGTCCACGTCGACATACCCAGCCCAAGAGCTCCTACCTGCAGACAATTAAACCCTCTGCGCTACCGCCAGCTCCGGAAGAAGCTTGGGATGAAAGCTCTGTCAAATCATTTGCAGCCAAGAGGAAGAAAGAGGAATACCACCTCTCCTCTCTCTTAGCCCTACCTCTTCCCCAGTTACAAGACAAAGCAGAAGAAGCCGGTATAGACGAAGCTCTTGGTCTACCACGCGCAGCCCTTCTCCGTAGATTAATCGCTCAGAAGATGGAAGAGAGTGGCGTTTTGTTCACAAAAGGAATTTTAGACCTTGCTCCCGAAGGCCACGGATTCCTTCGACATCATGGCAGCGACTACACGCCAAACCTTGACACCGACGCACTGCTTCATCCAAAACTAATCCAAAAGCATGCGCTCCAAGCAGGCCAAGAGGTGAGCGGCGTCCTTGTTGCCCCTAGAAGTGACGAAGACATTTTGATTCTGCACGAAGTATTAAATGTCTTTGGAGATGACCCTGATAAGCAATTCGCTCTTGAGCCTTTTCATGACCTCGTACCTCTATATCCAGATTCGCGCCTAGGCCTAGAGAGACAAGGAGGAGAAATCGAAACCAGAATAGTTGACCTGATATCTCCCATAGGCAAAGGCCAACGAGGATTGATTGTCGCACCACCTAGAACTGGAAAAACTGTACTCCTACAGATGATTGCCAATTCAATATTGGCGAACCACCCGGACATACACCTAATTATTCTCCTCGTCGATGAACGCCCGGAAGAAGTAACGGACTTCGAGCGGACAGTAGTAGGAGAGAACCGTGAAATTGTTTCCAGCACGTTTGACGAGCCACCTGCTCGACATATCAAAGTTGCTGAAATGGTTACAGAAAAAGCAAAGCGGATGACAGAACAAGGCCAGGATGTAGTCATTCTGCTTGATTCCATCACTCGGCTAGCGCGCTCCTACAACAATGAAGCGCCATCAAACTCAAAAATTATGAGTGGAGGCCTTGTCGCGGATGCTCTACTAAAACCAAAACGATTTTTTGGTGCTGCGCGCAATATAGAAAACGGAGGTTCTTTAACGATTCTGGCAACCGCGCTCATTGATACGAATTCGAAGATGGATGAAGTCATATTCGAAGAGTTCAAAGGGACCGGCAACATGGAATTGGTCCTTGATCGCCAATTAGCTGACCGCCGCGTGTGGCCAGCCATCGACATCAACCGCTCTGGTACCCGAAAAGAAGATTTACTCTTCACAAAAGAAGAGCTTCAGCGAGTATGGCTCCTTCGCAAAGTGCTAAATGAGATGAACCCTGTCGAAGCCATGGAACTGCTTGTAGAGCGCATGGGGAAATCCGCAGACAATACGGATTTCTTAGTCAACCTCTCCGTCAGCTCAAAGTAGGAATCAGGCCAATCCTTCGGCCTCTAGCCATCGCTGTGACTCAAGCGCGGCAGCGCAGCCGTATCCAGCAGCAGTAACAGCCTGACGATAGGCAGGGTCATGTACGTCCCCTGCTGCGAAAACCCCTTCCACGCTGGTCCGGGTCCCATCCTCTATTTGCAAATAACCGACCTCGTCGCGCAAGAACTCCTTGCCTAGAAACTCTGTATTAGGCTGGTGCCCAATCGCTACAAACATACCTTGGCAAGGGTAATCCTCTTGTGAGCCGTCCCGAGAATCTTCTAAAACAACCCCTGTAACTTGCTTCTTCTCATCGTGATGAATATCCACCACCGAACGGAATTCTTTCCAAGCAACGGATGAATTAGCCCGGGCTCGGTCAAGCATAATCGATGATGCCCGGTAGTAATCACGACGATGCACAATGGTCACTTTCGGACAAAAGCGAGTTAAAAACGTAGCCTCCTCCATCGCGGTGTCACCCCCACCAACTACAACGACCTCACGGTCTTTGAAAAGAGCGCCATCGCAAGTAGCGCAGGCAGATACCCCGTAACCCATCAATTCAGATTCCTTCTCTAAGCCCAAAAGTTTTGCTCGCGCTCCGGTAGCCAAAATGACGGAGTGAGCTTGGTATTCATCGCCGGAGGTAGTAGTCAGAGTGAAAGGCCGCGACGAAGTATCCACTGTCGCAATAGGCTGAAATTCGACAAATTTTGTTCCGAACCGAGCACACTGCTGTTTAAAGAGTTCCATTAACTCAGGCCCTTGAACACCTTCAGGGAATCCCGGGTAATTTTCCACTTCAGTAGTAATTGTGAGCTGCCCTCCCG
>DNPI01000044.1 GCA_003501525.1 Planctomycetota bacterium | reverse complement strand
TTGCGGCAAGCTCTAGAGCTGCTTCTGCTGCTTCCCATCCTTTGTTGGAGGGGCGAACTTCTTTTTGAGACTTTCCGGTGTCGCTCCCCACGAGGGCGTTTACATCAGATCGAATTTTTGCTTGCTCAATGGAGTCAGCTGTTAGCACGCCGAAGGCTATGGGGATTCCTGTTGCTATTCCTACTTCCATGACTCCACGTGCGCATTCGCCGGCTACGTATTCGAAATGGGAAGTTTCGCCCCGCACCACGCAGCCGAGTGCAACTAGGGCTACAAAACCACCTTGGTTTGCCAAGGCCTGACAGGCGAAAGGTATATCGAAAGCGCCCGGTACGCGAACCACTTCTATTTCGTTAGAGGCAATGCCGGCCTCTTCTAATCTCGCAATGCATCCAGTAAGAAGGTCTTTGCAGACTTCTTCGTGGAAGCGGGAGGCAACTACCCCAAAGCGGGTGAGTGCCGTCCGCTCTGTATGGTCAGAGAGCGTCGCCATAGCGAGGGCGGGATTGTCTAAGAGCGGGAGTGAGCCGTAAAGGGGATGGGCTTAAATCCGCGACGGCACAAATTCCCAAAGTCCTGCAGGAGGGTGTATAAAATCGGTACAACCCAGAGGGTAAAGAAAGTGGAAAACGCTAGCCCTCCGGCTACCACCACAGCGAGGGATTGAAATGATAATCCCCTGCCATCGGGCGCAGAAAGAGCTATTGGGAGAAGCCCTGCAATCGTCGTAAGCGCTGTCATCGCGACTGGACGAATGCGGTCACGAACTGCTCCGATAACAGCAGATTGTCGTTGCAATCCGGAAGCTTCAAGGCGCCGAATGCGATCGACTAGGACAATCCCGTTGTTTACGACCACTCCGGCCAGCACAATCATTCCGACCATGCCGAGCATGTCCAAGGGAGTGTTCGTAGCTTTCATCGCCCATCGGGCTCCGACTATTGAAAAAGGTATGGTCGCAAGAACCGATAATGGGAGTACTAAGGAGTCAAAGAGTAAGCCCATAAGAAGAAAAACAAGAGCTACGGAGAGAGAAAAAGCAGCGTACAGCTCCTTTCGGTCGTCCTGGAAACCCTGCCAACCACCCTCTTGGCGCCATGAATATCCTTCTGCCCACTCGACTCGGCCCATGAGGTCTTCAAGGGCAAGACGGGTTTGAGAAAGATCTCGGGAGGATGGTTTGAGGCCAACCATATCGACTGTTCGCCCATTACGTCGTGAAATATTGGCTGGTGCTCTACCGGATTCAAAATTCGCCAATGAGGCGAGCGGGAGCAAGGTTTGTCCGGTCCAAACTTCCATCTCAACTAAACGAGCACGATCAGGGACGGGTGGAAGGTCATATTCGACGATGACGGGGATTTCCCTCCCTTCACTTTGAAAACGTGAAACCATGAAGCCTCGCAAGGCCCACTCAATGTTGTTTAGTACGCCGGAGCTGCCAGTACCCATGCGGGACATTTTTTCGCGGTCGAGTACAACCCTGACCTCCCGCTCCATTTGGTCTGGCTGGTGAACTTCTTTAAAGGCATTCATAGAACGCGCTTCTTCCCGAATTTGATCAGCTAAGTTTGCAACTCCGAGGGTTTCTGGCCCTTCTACTAGAACACGAGTCCATTGTTCTTCAGAGGTCGATCTCGTATCAAATTGCCTGCCAAATTGGTATTCCACCCCGGCGAGAGTGGGTAGCGTTTCTTTTAATTTGGCGAAAAGATTTTTTCGTTCTTGAGGGTTGGGTGATTTCTCGAACCATAGGTTCAAAGTCCCTCGCCGTTTTGAAAACTCAATTCCAGTCGTAACATTTCCCCAAGGAGAAAAAAGGTCAGGATCAGCCAAGACTTTTTCTATGGCGACAACGCGACTTTCAGCTTCTCGGAGTGTCGTATTTTCGCTGAAAGACATGCGAACGCGAGTTTCTCCGCCGAATATATCTAAAGAAGAGGAGCTCCCCGACCCATCCGAGGCAATGATGCCGGAAGCTAGGAAAAGGCCTGCTATGGAGAGAGCCCGGAATCTTTTTCTCAAACTCCAGTCGACAAGTTTTGGGGCGAACGAAAAGACTCTGCTCCCTTGAGATTCAGTTTTCTTTGTTTTTTTGTAAGTCGATCCAGCTAAGTGCCGAGAAGCAACCGGGACTAGAACAATGGCAAGAAAAAGCGCTGCAAGAAGGGCGACGCATAAAGGCCAACCGATAGCAGCTGCGATGGTCTTTGTGTTTCTGTCTTGAGCCATGAAAATCAAGGGAACAAAAACCACTACCGTGGTCAGCGTTGCCGTTGCCACAGCAAGGACCACTTCTCCTGGCCCTTTAACACAAGCGACTAAAAGCGATTTCCCTTTTTCGCGCAGAGCAAAAATACTTTCGACCACTACTACTGAATTGTCGACCAACATCCCAACGGAAATTGTGATGCCGACCAT
This sequence comes from Planctomycetota bacterium, assembly GCA_003501525.1. Classification (GTDB taxonomy): domain Bacteria; phylum Planctomycetota; class UBA1135; order UBA1135; family UBA1135; genus UBA1135. Next base: position 8,641 of record DNPI01000044.1, on the reverse strand, counting down.
GGCGAGGGTGTTAAAGCTGCGACCGGTGAAATAGAGCCAGGCCAGAGTTATCAGTACTGAAAACGGGATAGAGGCTGCGACAAGCATTGTGAAGCGCATTCTCCGTAGAAATACGAAAAGGACTAAGCAGGCGATTAGACCTCCGAGAGCGGCATCTTCGACTAGATTCCTTAGCGAATCTTCAATGCTTTCACCCTCTGTCCACCAGACACTGAACTCATAATTCCCAAGGAAAGGGTCGGCTGGGAAATCCTTTTCAAAGGCATTTTTGACCAGCTTGCACGTTTCAAAGGTGTTAGCTGATGCCTCTTTGCTGATGGCGACGGCTAGGGCGTATTGTTCCTTAACTCGAAAAAGTGAATTTGGAGCACTGCGAACGGCTTCAACGCGTCCGATATCACGGAGCTTAATCCCTGGACTTACGGGGTAGTTTTCAATCTCCTCCAGAGAGGTGAAGCGAGAGTCAATGCGAACTAAGAATCGTGACCCTGCTTGGTCAAGGTCGCCAACAGGGGAAGAGAGATTGTCGGATTGAAGGCGAGCGACCAAGCTCCCAATGTCGATGCGATTGGCGCGGACTTGGTCCTCGTCGAGAAAAATCCGAATTGAAAGAGGCGCTACACCCTGAACTCGCGCGCGTGCTACACCATCGAGAGCTTCGAGTCGCTCTTTGATTTTTTCGCCCAGTATGTCCTGTGCTATGTCCCATTCCCCAGGTGGGTAGACAACGCCACACCAAGCAATCGGCATATCGGTAGAGGTCCAGCGGCGAATAGTGATGCGGTCGGCTTCAGGGGGTAATTGGCCGCGTACCCGTTCAACTCGATCTGCGACTTCAGCATGAGCCATGTCCATGTCGAAATCTCCTGCGAATGAAAGAACAACAGTCCCACTGCCTGGCCCGGCATTTGCAAACATCTCTTTGACGCCCGATATGCCTCGAAGCTCATCTTCCATTGGGCGAAGAATTCTTCGTTCTACTTCTGGAGGGTTCGCGCCTTCCCAAGGCACGGTGACGCTAATCGAAGAGGAAGCGAATCCTGGTGGGAGTAGTGCGACAGGGATTCGATTCGCAGCAATCCATGCTGAACCTAGCAAGGCTAGTGTCAGCATTAAGACGCCAATCGGGCGTCGCACTAGGGCGGATAGAAACTTCTCAACCCACGTGGGAGGTGCTTTGCCCACGTTCGGGTTAATCATGTTTTGAAGGTGCGAGTTGGCTAATGAGTCGATATCCAACAGGGATGACAAATAAGGTCAAGAGAGTCGAGACTAAAAGCCCAGAAACTACAACTAGAGCCATTGGCGAACGTAGTTCGGAACCTTCCGCGGAACCAAGCCCGGCGATCCAACCGGTCATAGGAATCATGCCCAATATGGTGGTGGCAGCAGTCATCAGAATTGGTCTGAGCCTTACCTTTCCAGCTTCTACGATGGATTCTTCTACCTCCATGCCTGTGTCTCGGTTTCGGTTGATGCGGTCAACAAGAACAATTGCGTTATTTACAACTAACCCGGCAAGGACTACAGCGCCAAGTAGTGCTGGGACAGAAAGCGGAGTGCCGGAAGCGAATAAACCGAAGATTGCTCCCATGCCAGCGAGTGGCACTGCAAAGAGAATTAGGAATGGTTGCAACAGCGATTCAAACTGAGCGGCCATTACTGCATAGACAAGGAAAATGGCTAAGAGCAGTGCGAACCCAAGCGACTTGAGTGCTTCTTCCATCTCTCGTTTCTGTCCACCCACTCGGACTTCGGTTCCCGGCTCAAGATTGACTGTGGCTAGCCGAGCTGCTGCTAGGTCGGCGGCTGCTCCTAAATCAAATCCACTTACTGAAGCAGAGATGACGGCAGCTCTTCGTCCTCTAATGTGCCGAATTTCTCCAGGACCGTCGGCAACGGAGAGTGCGGCTACTGCTCCTAAGGGCAGTGGATGCTCGGCCTCTGGGTTTACGGGTAGTTCGGCTAGCTGTTCTACGTAGCGCATTGAATCAAGGTCTGCCCTTACACGGATGTCAATTCTTTCGTCACGTCCTGGGAAAGTTGAGGAGACCTCTCCTTCTACAGCTAGCCGCAATCGCCGAGCAACATCGGCTACTGCTAATCCGTGTCGAGCTAATGTTTCGCGGTCAAAGGTGACGCGGACTTCCGGATTCCCGCGCCTGATTGATGAACGGAGGTCGGTTAGGCCTTTGGCCCCTTCAAGGCTTGAAGTCACTTGTTTTGCTGCGCGTTGAAGAGCGTCCAAGTCTTCCCCTATCACTTCAATTTCTAACGGGGCATTGAGGGCCATAAGGGTGGGTCTCCGAACCTCATGGCGAGCAAGCGCGGGCTCCCTTTGGAGGATTCCTCTTAGGGCCTCCTCAACTTCAGCTTCTATCCGGCGGAGGTTTGCGCTCCGCGTAGTGCGGAGAGTAAGGCGGGCGGTATGAGGACCGCTTTCTTCTTCGCGCACTTCATCGCGTGCAGTTCCTGCGAGAATGGCGGTTTCTTCTACGCCATTTATTTTTCGAGCGGCTAGTTCAAGCGTCCCTGCTATCTGATCGGTTTCTTCCAGAGGGAATCCAGGGGGGAAGAATAATTCGGCGGTGAGCTCTCCTTGGCGAACTTCGGGTAGTAATTCTCTTCCTAGTGAGTCCACCATACGAATTGAGGTAAACGCAAGTAGAAGAATGGCTACTCCAATAGGAAGTGGAGTTCGGAGAGCTCGGCGGAGGACGCGTGGGTAGTGCGCGCCAAGCTTTCGATTAAGGCCAGCGACTAAGCGAGCCGGGAACCAAAGTAGAAATCCCGCTGCTGCCACTAATGTCCCGCCTATTCCAGTTGCGGTGAGTAGTAAGAAAGCGGACAAGTCGCGGGCAATGCGTCCTCCGGCGAAGAGAAGCGGCTCCCCAAGAAGCCAGAGAAGCGGTAAGGCAAACAAAGAGCCCAAGAAGGAATAAATTGCGGCCTTCGAAGCGACATCTCCGGGAACGGGGTTCCAGAACTTGGACATGGAAGGTTCCCACCCCTTGCTGAGTGCCTCTTCAACAAAAGGTTGCACTAAATTTGCTTGTTGCCAGAAACAGCTTCCGGCAACCAATCCAGCGATTGTGGCCAGCACCCAAGATTTTTTGCTATGAGAGCGCTGACTTCCAGCCAGTAAGGTGCCTGGATTGCGGAGACTGGGAAAAAGGTTTTGTAGTTTTTCGCGGAGCTTTATCTCTTTCGTTCCCGTCCCCAAGAATTGCATGCGCGCAGCAAGGCCTGGGATGAAAAATAGAGCGACTCCTAGAGAAATCAAAAGAGATGCAACCACGGTCAAAGCTTGGTCGCCAAATGTTTGCCCTGCAATCCCTTCCACAAAAACAATAGGAGCAAAAACAGCGATTGTCGTCAGAGTTGATGCTGTGACTGCACCTCCGACCTCTCGTACGCCATTAATAGCTGCTGCAATGGGGCTGTCGCCTTCTTCTCGGCGTCGAGTGATTGATTCCACTACGACGATTGAGTTGTCAACGAGCATGCCGACGCCCAACGCTAGGCCACCTAGCGACATTACGTTCAGAGTTATTCCTGCTCCGAAAAGAACGCCGAACGTTGCAACGACCGAAATCGGGACGGCTAAACCGATAAGGAGGGTCACACTAAAACGTCGTAGAAAGAGAAAGCAGACGAGTACAGCAAGAATCCCACCGGCTAGGGCGGCCTTTCCTACTTCGGAGATTGCCCCTTCGACGAACGAAGATTGGTCGGAGAGGATGGTCAGGGCCATCCCAGAGGGGAGGCGAGCTTCCACGTGTTCTGGTGTGCCTATTTCCTCTTGCTTGCTCTGCCTGCCGTTCCATGCCGGGGAAGATTTTCCGAAAAGCTTTTCTCGGACCATATCGGCTACTTGAACTAAGTTTGCCCCATCTTCTCGGTAGACATCTACCTCAACGGATTCCCGACCTCCGACGCGAAGAATGATGTCGCGGTCTTTGTGAGAACGTACTACTTTCCCTAAATCCCTTAGCAGAATAGTGCGGTCGCCTCGCGTGACGATAGGAAGCTTTTCAATCTCTTCGAGTTTGGAGAATTCGTTGAGAGTTCGTACTACATATTCAATGTCACCTTCTTCTAAGGACCCTCCTGGGACATTGAGATTTTCTTCTTGAATTCTGCGTTGTACAAGGGCGGCGTCGACTCCCAAGGATGCTAGCTTCCCTGGGTCTAATTGGACTTGAACTTCATCTTCCAAGCCGCCTTTGACCCGGACGGCGGCGACACCAGGGAGTCCTTCTATTGCCCTCTCTATTTCCGATTCGGCTACGTCGCGAAGGCGAACAAGGTCTTGAATCCCCGAAAGCGCAATGCGGAGAACGGGGTCGAGGTTGGGGTCATAGCGGAGGATGAGGGGCCGCTCAGCTCCTTGCGGGAGGAAAACTCTGTCGAGTCGTTCGCGTACGTCTTGGACGATGAAAGGAATCCGTGATCCCCAAGAAAACTCGAGGAGTATCTCTGAAACTTCAGCCCGAGAAGATGAACGAATCCTTACGAGCCCACCGACGGTTGATAAGACATCTTCTAGGCGTTCTGTAACTCTTTCTTCTACATCTTCAGGAGCTGCTCCTGGATAGAGGGTGCGAACAGTAATCCCTGGGTGATCAACTTTGGGTAACAGATCAACAGGGAGTCGAGAAAGCGAAACGAAGCCAAATACCGCAGCGGCCAAGACAATCATCAACATCCCAACGGGCCTGCGTACTCCAAAGCCCAGGAGACCGATGCTCTCCGACTCTTCCTCTTGCTTCATCCTTCGACGATTTCGACAGATTCTCCGTCTTCGAGGCGGTCAGCTCCGACCACAACAACATTGTCTCCTGGTAATAATCCGCCTCCTAGGACTTCGAGGTGATTTGGCTCTTCAAACCCAGGCTCAATTGGAATTTGAACGGCAACGCCCTCTCGAACAGCAAAGCAATGAGGAGAAGCTCCTTCTCTGAGTAGTGCTTTTTTAGGAATCATCAAAGCATTCTCATGACGCTCCAAAACGATACGAGCTCGCATCAGGATGCCAGTCGGAAGAGTTTTGTTGCCGGGTTCTAGGCGTACGGTGACCTTAAGAGTGCCAGTCGCTGCGTCGACTACTGGAGATACTCGTTCAATGTAGCCTGACACAGGCCCACCAGGGACCGCTTCGCTTTCCGCGGTTAGTTGCTGCCCGACCTTTAATTCCGGAAGATCGCGCTGGGGTCTCCAGAAAATGAGTCGTGGGGAGGAGAGATCTGTTATTTGGAAAGCCGGAGAGCCGACAGTGGCCATGTCTCCCACAGAGAGGTCACGGCGAGATACAGTTCCTTTGATGGGTGACCTTAGCGTGCACCTAGCGAGTTCGAGTTGTGCTTGTTCGAGCCCTACTTGGGCTGATTGGTATGCAGTTTGAGCGGCTAGGAAGGCTTGTCGACTAATCTCTAAATCGCGCTGGGAGAGTAGGCCTGTATTGCCAGCGACAGTTCGTTCAGAAAGGGCTTGGTTCCTTTCATAATCTTTTCGTGCTCTTTCTTTTTCGTTGAGCGTTTCCTCGATGCGAACCTCAGCTTCCCGGACACTTAGTTCAGCCACTTCCGACCTTAGACGTGCTAAGGGAGATCCGGCTTCAACCTGATCCCCTTCTTCTGCTAGCAGTTCCAAAAGCGGCTCAGCTCTTTCGCTGACTATTTCGACCACATCTAATGACTCCACATTGCCAGTGGCCTCTAGATGGCGTTCTACCGTCCGGAGTTCAACTGGAGCTGTGCGGACAAGAGTGTCGACTTGCTCTGTCAGTTTCTCTTGTTTTAATTCAACGTTAGCGGCTCCCGCTTCGGCAGTGCAGCCAATAATAAGAGGGGCGAACAGGAAGCTGGCCCTTAGCGGGTGAGGCAGGAATGTTTTCACTAGCAGATAGGATGGAACCGGGAAGGCTATTATCGGGTAACGGCGGCCTCGGTTGGGGCTTTATCCGCCGCTTCCTTAATTTGGACAATTCTCTGATACTTTGGGATGAAGCTGTTCGCCAAGCGGTGGAGGGTCTTCGTCCGTCTGATAGCGGGGATGATAACCGTGATGTCGAGCAAGTCCCCTTGACCAAAGCCGTCGGCAGAACACTTGCGCAAGCTGTTTGCTTGGATAGGGATGAGCCGCCAGCTGCGCGCTCTGCAATGGATGGATTTGCTGTTCGTGCGGAAGACGCCGATGAGAATCGTCGGCTCGTGGGTGCTGTTCATGCGGGTACCGCAAGCTTTCCGGAGGTCGGTCTTGGAGAAACGAGCAAAATTATGACTGGTGGCACTGTCCCTCCTGGTGCCAATGCTGTCATTCCCGTTGAGCGAACTTCTGTTGAAGGGAATATCGTTTCTTTCTCAATTGTTCCGGAAGTTGGTGCACATATTCGCAATGCTGGAGAGATGGGGAAAGCTGGACGCGAAGTCTTAGAAAAAGGTATACGAATTGGTTTGGGCGATGTTGGTGTGGCGGCGGGATGTGGAGCGGATCCCTTGTTAGTCCGAACCCGGCCGAAAGTGGCCATTATCTCTACTGGTGATGAAATTGTTGAATGGACCAAGGTCCCTGAAGACCATCAAGTTCGCGATTCGAACCGATTAGTAGTTGCTGCTCAAGCTGAAGCTGCTGGAGCCGAAATAGTGATGTCTGAGAGAATTCCTGACCAAGTTGAAGCTCTCCAGGAGGGGGTGGATGCTGCGCTCCGGGAAGCCGATTTAGTGGTGACTTTAGGTGGAGTCAGTATGGGTGAAAAGGACCATCTCCCTGGAGTGTTTGAGGCATTGGCTGTTGAAAAAAAATTCCATGGTGTTCACGTTCAGCCTGGGAAGCCGCTCTGGTGTGGTTCCCGAGATGGGGTCAGAGTGCTCGGCCTGCCGGGTAATCCGGTTTCTGCCTTTGTCGTTTTTGAAGTATTCGGTGTACCAATAGTCGAATCGCTGTTAGGCCTGAAGGCTTCGTCTTCTTGTCGGTTGGAAACAGGGGTTTTGGAAGGGACGGCTCGCTCTAAAGGCCGGCCTCTTTTCTTGCCAGCTTCTGTTGCGCTAGGTGATCAGAGGATGCCTTTGGTGAGCCCTTGCTCTTGGACAGGTTCGGGTGATTGGACTGCTCTTGCTGGCGCAACGGCGCTTCTTTATCTCCCAGAAGAGACTTCGGTCGAATCTGGATCTCCGGTTGAATTTTTGCGCCTCGCTTGAAAACGACACTTCTCTTGGTGATGTTCGGGGCCCTTTTGCGGGCTTTTTCTCTACCTGGTTGGTTTGGATGGGCGCTAATTGTTCCGGCGCTCGCGTTGCGCCTGGAGGGATGGAGAAGAGGAAGCGACTGGAGAGACGATGTCGCGGGCGGGCTCTTGTTTTGGGCTTTAGCTTTTTCTTTTTTGGGGCACATCCACCCCATGATGCCTATTGGTGCTGCTTGTGTGATGGCTCCCTTTTGGGTTTTTGAGGGATGGATGGCGCGCCGCCTTGCATCTCGTGTTGCATTTCCTTTTTGTGGAGTGCTGGCGATTGCGACTTCGGAATGGTTGCGGACCTTTTTCCCAATGGGGGGGGTCCCAACGGCAGGTTTGGGATTGGGTGCTGCCCAAAGTTTCTTCCTACCGATTGGCTCGATATTTGGCGAAGCCGGGGTAGGTCTATTAATCCTTTTTGTGGCGGGATTTTTTGTGTGTTTGGTCCATAAAGATCGAGAAGCGAAAATCCTTGTTGCGCCGCTTTTAGCCGCAGTGGTCCTTGTTTGTTTTATCCCTGATCCAGCTGAGTCAGAAGAGCTTTCGATTTCTTGCTTAGCTGTGCAGGCCAACCTCTCCTTGGAGGAGAAGCATGGGGCCCTTTCTGCTTCTGATGTTTTCGCCCGCCACGCTGAGTTGACGGCTGATGGACTTGCTGATTACCCGAATACGGAATTGATAATTTGGGCGGAAACTATGTGGCCATGGCCAGCAGTAAATCCTGCGGACGCAGGCCTTATGCGCCGACCTTGGCCAGGCAGACCGGTTGAGGAGGTCCCCATTGCTCAACTGAGCGATATCCAATCTGCCCAAGTTTCGGCTCTGTTGGAAGGGTATCCAAAGGCTCGGCTTTTGGTGGGCGCACATTTTTATCGAGGGGTTCCGGAAGAGTCACCTGAAGAGTTAATGAGCCTGCGAACTTCGGAAGTTGTTCTATTTGAAGCTGATGGAGGTCTGGTCGATCAGTCAGGCAAGCAAGAGCTGGTTCCTTTTGGCGAGAGTTTGCCCTTCGGGGGCAAGTTCCCAGGGGCAAAATCTTTGGGAATGAAAATATTTTCTGCATCAGGACTTTTGCCTGATTTTCATCGTCCCCCTTACACGGGTCCTTTAGCGACTGGTAGCTCGCCACAGCTACTTGGCACGGCGGTTTGTTGGGAAAATATGTTTCCCGAAGTCTTTCGCCGTCAAGTGGTGGATGGAGCTCAGGCTTTCGTTATTCAGTCGAACGAAGCGTGGTATGGAGTCGGAGCGGAAATGGACCAGATGTTAGCTAGCACTCAGTGGCGCGCTGTTGAGACGGGTAGGCAGATTCTTCGAGTTACTAATACTGGAATTTCCGGGTTGGTTGACGTGACAGGTCACGTGTCTTCTGCGCTGCCGCGCGGGGAAAAAGGTGTAATGAGCGTC
>DNPI01000176.1:5663-5868 GCA_003501525.1 Planctomycetota bacterium | reverse complement strand
ATCGAAGATGGCCATCGAAATAGCCCCGCGCTCCAAATGATGTCCAGTGAAGATAAAAAGCAGCAAATACAAGCGCTACTGTCCCAACCAAGGCGGCGGTGAACTTTCCAGAACCAATCGCCATGCCAAGCACTAAGGAAAAGAAAACGAATGTGGTATCCCGCGTATCTTTAAGAACATTCCTAAAGCGAATAATGGCAAGCGC
>DNPI01000176.1:0-5255 GCA_003501525.1 Planctomycetota bacterium | reverse complement strand
AAGGATTGGGTGAATGACCGAGAAAAACTAACTCCCGCGTGAGTCCTCACATAAGCCCAAGCGACCACTTGCCCAAGGACAAAAGCAAAAAGGAGACCTATCACTAAGGCTTCCACTGACCCCTGGCTCGTCGCATCCAATCCCCGTAAAATTCTCGAGAAATCCTGCATCTCAAACCCCCTCAAAAACGGAATTCGGAGGGGCTAAACCTGTCTTATCGGCCCCTAGGATATATTTAGGTACAGACTGGAGATGCAAGTCAAAAGTCTCAATCAAGGAATGCAGCCAGACCGGATAGGCTTCTGTGAATTTAACCTCTAAGACTGCTTTCTCAGTAGGGAAAGCGTTCAACCAAGCTTCATCTTCCCTAAAGTCAAGATTCGGATCAAAAGTTGTCTCTGCTTGAACTTTGGTATCAAAAGTGACGCGAACAGGATCACCACTTCGCGATTCCCAAGCTTCACGCTTATATCGAATTCGAACCTTGGGGTTGGCGGCCATGTCAATTACAGATTTTGCAAACTCAGCGCAATCCGGAGACGCAAGGCTAGGAGCAGACCGTGGGTCTCGGGCGCAGGCTTCTAAAAATTTCTGGGCGTCGACTCGAACCGCTTGCCCTCGGACTTTCAAAACAGCCGTATTCACTCTCTTCTTGATTTCGCAGAAAACAGGGCTCGCGCTTTCGTCCGCATAACTTCTTATGCGCAACTTAAAGCGATTCTTTTGCGCCTGAACCGTGCCCATGTATAGGTCCATGTTCAAATTATCGAGATAAAGACTGCAAACAGGGTATTTCAAATCCGACCTCGCAACCGAATAAGGGTCCGGCTGCATAAATGGCTCTATCCATGACCGCAGAGAAGGGATAAGAGCGGCCTCAATGAGGTACTTGTTCTCCCACCGCGTCGTGAGTGTCCTATCCACTCCAGGAGGATTTGCCATGACTACCAATCCTACCTCGAAGAAAGCCTCCCATAGGAGGTTTCTTGTTTCCTAAGTCACTTGCCATAAAGAACTTGCACGACCAGGCCTTTTCGCATTTAAAAAACCCCGCTTTTTCGCCTACTTGGTATTCTCGAAACCATGTTTATTGCTCATATCCTCCTTCTTGCAATTGCCACTCCACAGGCGTCAAGCTTGATTGCAACAGACAGCAAATGCCTCAACGCTGCCAACCAGAGCATGAACGACAATACCGTCCGCGCATGGACCGCCGCGGGAGCAGTACACATGGATGGCCTAGTCAAATTCGACCTAAGTTCGATACCAGATACAGCTTTTCTCACCTCTGCGGTGATGCGCACTTACCACAAGGCAACCAACAATAGCCCATGGCAAACTCCAATGGTCACGGTTTACCATTACCCAGACAACGCTTGGGCTCGGGGTAATTCCGACATTCACGCGGGGCTCGGGCCCGCGCTAACTTCACCCCCGAGGGCAAATTTCCCAACAACAGATCTTGATCCTGTGGATTGGACTCTAGACCACACGGCCACCTTCTGGAGCCCCGCCCTTGCAGATGACCTTGTCTCCCTCGCTCTCCACAACGACAAAACAGGTATTAGCTATGTCTATTTCCACGGAAGCAATGACCCCGGCGCAGGATCTCCGGAGCAGAGACCAACGCTAACCCTCTCCTGGACAGACGGCCCCAATTTAACCGTCACTAACCTCATTGCTGACGAATACGCTATTTTTGAAGTAGCAGAGGCAACTCCCACAGGACCCGTAATATTTGCCTACTCCCTCAGGGGGGGTGGTCCTGTCACTCATCCGATTTATGGGACAATTCTGCTAACTCCCCCCTTCGAGCAAATTGGAACCGCCGTACTCGCGGACGGCTTGGGCTATGTGGGCATCACCATTAGAATTCCAGCTGCGGCGGCAGGCGTCCCCGTCTGGTTCCAAGCGGTGGATTACTCAACTTCGCTGCTAACCAATGGTGTCGCGGAAGTAGTTGGTTGATGTAACTAGAGGGGGAACCGCCCTTCAACCGCTTCGGCTTCTCCTTGTTCGGCCACTACCCGTAGGGCTTCAACCACTTGGCGCCGTAAATGCAGAGGCGGGTCGGCCCAAACATCTTCAACAAGAGTTTCCAAGGCAGGGGGCCCAACAGCCTCCGCGTTGGTAACGGCTTGACCAATTTCCGCAGTAATCTCTGCCGCACATGCTTCCCTCTCTTTCACGCCAAGTAGGCCCTGTGCGTCGAGAAAATTCTCAAAACGAGTAAGTGGATCCCGGGCCTCCCAGTGGAGGACCTCTTCTGCGCTGCGATAACGCGTCGGATCATCAGAGCTTGAATGACCACCCATTCGATATGTCCGTAAACAAATCAGCGAAGGGCCTTCACCCTCTCTTGCTTTTCTCGCGGCTGCTTTCGTCGCTGCAAGGCAGGCGAGAACGTCATTGCCATCTACGTCTTCACCTGGGATACCGTAAGCCGGCCCTTTTGCGCCATAGGAACGTGAGGCTGTTTGGGATGAACTGGGAACTGAAATAGCCCAGCCATTATCAATCACCACAAAAACAACCGGAGCCTTGTGAACCCCTGCGAAATTGAGAGCACTGTGAAACCCGTTCGAAGACGTCCCACCGTCGCCAATATAGGCGCAAGTAATCGCCTTTTCCCCCCGGTGCTTCATCGCCATCGCCACTCCTACCGCATGCGGCAGCTGAGTCCCAATAACGCTTGACCAAGAAACATAGTTGACCTCGCGGCACTGGGGGTGATTCGGCATCTGCCGCCCCTTCGCAGTGTCTTCTTCATTACCGAACATATGAGCAACATATTCGGTAATAGGCATGCCCCTCTGAACAGCCGCGCCACCCTCTCGGAGGGCACTAAAAACCCAGTCGTTGGGCTCAAACACGGCAGCGCTGCCGTGAATTGCGGCCTCCAGCCCGGTAGCAGTACCAACAAAACCCACTCTTCCTTGGCGTTGGAGCTTAAGCATGCGGTCATCCAAAAGTCGAGTCGTCAACATTGCGCGGTGAATAGCCAAAAGGGTTTCCGCACTTGGAATTCTTGCCTCCTCAAAACCTTCAATGCAACCGAAACCATCCTCACGAAGTACTTTTCGCAAAGGAAATGTTCCCGGGTCACCGAGCCGGATTTTATTCATCCCCTTTAAAGGAGCATCTGACTGGGGTCTTCCAGCAGCTCGCGCATACGAACCAAAAACCTTGCGCCGTCGGCGCCATCCACCACGCGGTGATCAATGCTTACGGACAAGTTCATTACATCCCTCGCCACTATTTCTTCACCATCGCAGCGCGGCATTCTGCGCATTGTGTGGACTCCAAGAATCGCTACTTCGGGAAAGTTAATGATTGGCGTTGCCATAACACCTCCAATAGCACCAGCATTAGAAATGGTAAACGTTGAGTCCTTGAAATCTTCCGGTGCCAACTTGCCCTCGCGAGCACGAGAGGCAATAGCGGTTAATTCCGTTGAAATCTGCAAGATCCCTTTCAGGTGAACATCCTGCACAACGGGGACTACCAATCCATTCGGAGTGTCTACCGCGATTCCGAGATTCACGAATTTCTTGCGGATAATGACTTCGGCTTCTTCCTGGAGCTCTGCGTTGAGCTGCGGGTAAGCCTGCAGCGCAACTGCGGTCGCCTTCATTATGTATGGCATAAAAGTCACTTTGATTCCATAGCGCTCTCCAGCTTCTTTGGCCGTAGCTCGAGCTGCAATCATTTCGGTGCAATCGACTTCCTCAATAAGCGAAAAGTGGGGTGCCGTGAACTTGGACCGAACCATTGCCTCCGCCGTCTTCCTCCTAATGCCACGGAAGGGGATTTCCTCCACCTCTCGGTTCCCAGCAACTTTGGGGAAATCGGGCGCAGCATGCTGCACCGGGGGCGACGTTGCACTCGTGGCCGCTGCCGGGACAACCTCCTCAGTCGGCGGCGGCGAGGCAGCAGAGCGCACATCCGAAGACTTAATCCTCCCCTTCGGGCCAGTCCCTGCTAACGCAGAAAGATCGACACCCAACTCTCTAGCCAGTCGACGAGTCGCCGGAGCTGCGAGAACTCGCGAGCCAGAACTTTCTCTTGTAGCAGGACTATCTGCCGGCTCTCCTGCGTCGGGACACACAGGCACCGAAATATCATCCGACTTCTCCGCACTCTTTGGATCAGAAGAGATTCCAGTAGGGGCCTCGACAGCTGACTCGCCCCCCCCCTCGACTTCAATTGTGAAGAGAGTGTCCCCGACTTGAGCCACATCACCTTCGCCCACCAAATGCTGAGAGATTTTACCTGCAGCGGGAGAAGGTATTTCAACTGTTGCTTTGTCGGTCATAACCTCGACCACCGGGTCATCCTCCTTTACGGAAGTTCCAACGCTAACCAACCAGCGGGTGACCTCGCCCTCCTGGACACCCTCGCCAATATCAGGAAGTTTGAACTCTAGTGTGCTCATGCCAGTGAAATTTCAGTCTCAGTAATCAAGAACCTGGATAACGGCGTCCATCACTCGCCGTGCATCCGGAAGATAATAGTGTTCCAAAGTGTTGGGAAAGGGGGTATCAAATCCCGTAACTCTTTTAACGGGAGCCTCAAGGCAATCAATTGCATGCTCAGCTATCAAGGCTGATATTTCTGCTCCGAATCCACAAAACCGAGGGGCTTCATGAACTGTAACAATACGCCCGCAGGACCTCGCATGCTCTAAAACCGCTTGCTCATCAAGGGGCAAAAGAGTTCGCAAATCAACCACGCGCACTTCTCCCCCATGCGTTTCTGCAATTCTTGTTGCCGCTTCTTCGCAAATCGGAACCATTGCCCCATAGCAAAAAACCACACAATCGTCTCCTTCGACCACTGTGCGGGTGGTTGACAAATCAACCGAATAAACGCCTTCCGGGACTTCCTGACGCCCTGCACGATAGATTGCCTTAGGCTCGAGAAAAACAACTGGATCAGGGTCCAAGATTGAGGCTATCAACAAACCCTTTGCATCATAAGGAGTAGAGGGGACTACAACCTTGAGCCCTGGGGTATGCGAGAAATAAGCCTCCCCAGATTGGGAATGGTACAGGCCGCCACGAATACCACCCCCATAAGGTGTCCGGACAACCATTGGGGCGGTGTACTGGCCCCCGGACCGATAACGCATTTTCGCAGCTTCACTCACTAACTGATCCCAGCCTGGCCAAAGGAAATCCTGGAACTGAATTTCGCAAACAGGTTTCATCCCGTGGAGGGCTAAACCAACTCCGACACCAATGATCCCGTCCTCA